>NZ_LFRG01000031.1:0-46543 GCF_001573875.1 Clostridium sp. ATCC 25772 | reverse complement strand
CTATTGTAAAGAGTGGAACAGTTAGTCAAAAATCAGATAGATATTATGTATCTATATTGGTTGAAGAAGATATAAAACCGAATGATAAACCTTATTCTTGTGGAATAGGTATTGATTTAGGGATAAAAGATACTGCTATTTGCAGTAATGGAATAAAATTTAAAAATATAAATAAGACGAGTAAAGTTAAAAAAATAGAAAGAAAATTAAAAAGGGAACAAAGAAAACTTTCAAGGAAATATGAAAGTTTAAAAATAAGAAATAAAAATAATAAGGAGGGAGCTACTAGACAAAATATCCAAAAGCAAGTAGTTAAGGTACAGAAAATCCATCAAAGATTATATAATATTAGAAATGATTATAATAATAAAATAGTTTCAGAACTAGTGAAAATCAAGCCAGTTTTTATAACTATAGAAGATTTGGCCATTTCTAATATGATTAAGAATAAGCATTTATCTAAAGCTGTACAAAAGCAAAAATTGTATGACTTAAGAAATAAACTTATTTCAAAATCACATCAAAATAATATTGAAATAAGACAAGTGAGTAGATGGTATCCATCATCTAAACTTTGTAATAAATGTGGAAGCGTAAAAAAGGACTTAAAGCTTTCAGATAGAGTATATAATTGCAAGTGTGGTTATAGTTTTGATAGAGATGCAAATGCTTCATATAATCTTAGAGATGCAAAAGAATATAAGATTATCTAACGTTAAATAGATACTTATATATGTACCGTTGGCTAAATGGGAATTTAAGCCTGTGGAGTGCTATATAAACCAAAGTAGCTTCGGCAAAATGGAGTACATTGAAACAGGAAAAATCTCAATATGGGTATTTTTGTCCATATTTTGAGTAGCAGTGTTGAAAATGAAAAAAGTACTTACAATAGCAGGATCAGATAGTGGTGGAGGTGCAGGAATACAAGCGGACTTAAAGGCTTTTTCTGCTAACAGAACTTTTGGTATGAGTGTTATAACAGCAGTTACAGCCCAAAACACATTAGGAGTAAAAGCTATACATGATATACCAGCAGATATTGTAGAATCTCAGATTGAAGCTATATTTGATGATATAGAAGTATCTGCTACTAAGATAGGAATGGTTTCTAATGAAAAAATTATAAGAAAAATAGGAGAAAAGTTAAGATTTTATGATGCAAAAAATATAGTAGTTGATCCGGTTATGGTCTCTACAACTGGTTATGATCTTTTAAAAATGGAATCTAAAAGAGCACTTATAGAAGAACTTTTTCCAATTGCAAAAATAGTAACGCCTAATTTAAGAGAAGCAGAAGTTATATGCGATATGAAAATAGATAATTTAAATGAAATGGAAAAGGCTGCTTTAAAAATATTAGATATGGGACCAGAATACGTACTTGTAAAAGGTGGTCATCTAAAAGGAAAAGCTACTGATTTACTTATGAGTAAGGACTCTATAACAATTTTAGAAAAAGAGAGAATAGATAGTAAAAATACACATGGAACAGGATGTACTCTTTCTTCTGCAATAGCAAGTAATTTAGCTAATGGTTATGATGTTGAAGAGGCAGTAAAGTATGCAAAAGAGTACATAACAGAAGCGATAAAGAAAAGCTTTGATGTTGGACATGGAAGTGGTCCAGTAAATCATTTTTATAAATTTTATAAATAGAGGAGATATTATGAGTTCAATATATGACTATTTAGAAGCATTAAGAGAAAAAAATCCACTAGTGTATCATATAACCAATATGGTTACAATAAATGATTGTGCCAATATAACATTAGCAATAGGAGCATCACCACTTATGAGTTTTAACGAAGAGGAATTAGAGGATATTTTGAAGTTTTCCTCAGCATTAGTTTTGAATATAGGAACTATGGATAGTTCTATGATGAATATAGCTATTAAAGCTGGACAAATAGCAAATAAATTAAATGTACCAATAGTTTTAGATCCGGTAGGTGTAGGCGCTACGAAAGAAAGGGTAAAATTTGTTGAAAAGCTTGTAGAAATGGTTAAGTTTTCTGTTATAAAGGGAAATATGGGAGAAATTAAAACATTAATAGGTGATAGTGCAAAATTAAAAGGTGTAGATTCCAATGAAGATATGAAAGATGGAAAATATATTGGATGTAAACTTTCAAAAAAATTAGGATGTACAATTGTAATTACAGGAAAAGAAGATTTAGTTTGTTATAAAGATAATATATATACTATAAAAAATGGACATAAACTTATGAGCAAAGTAACAGGTACTGGATGTATGACGGCATCTTTAATTGGAGCCTACTTAGGGGTTACAAAAGATAGTTTTACTGCTGGATTCTTAGGAACATTATCTATGGGAATATGTGGTGAAAAAGCAGTAAAAAATTTAAGAAATGATGAAGGCACTGGTACTTTAAAAGTAAAAATTATAGATAATATATATTTATTAAATAAAAATGATTTAAAGTTAGGGGATGTTATTTTTGAATAAAAATATAGATTATAAATTATATTTAGTTACAGATAGAGAGGTTTTAAAAGGTAGGGATTTAAAACAAGCAGTTGAAGATGCTATTTTAGGTGGAGTGACTTTAGTTCAAATTAGAGAAAAAAATTGTAGTGGAAAAGATTTTTTAAAATATGCATCAGAGGTGAAATCTGTTACAGATAAATACTCAATACCACTTATAGTAAATGATAGAGTGGATATAGCTTTAGCAATAAATGCACAAGGTGTGCATATAGGACAAAATGATATGGATGCTAAGGCAGTAAGAAGGATAATAGGGGATGATATGATACTTGGAGTGTCTGCATCAAACAAGGAGGAAGCTATAAAGGCTGTTAAGGATGGTGCTGATTATTTAGGAATAGGTGCTATGTATACTACAAATGTAAAGAAAGATGCTATTAATGTAAATTTGAATAATTTAAAAGAAATAGTTGATAATGTATCAATTCCAATAGTAGCCATAGGGGGCATAAATTTCGAAAACTCTTCGGAAGTATTAAATGTAGGAATTGATGGGATAGCAGTTGTATCATCTATATTGGCCCATGAAGATGTTAAAAAAGCAGCTAATATTCTTTTAAATGAATGCAATAAATATTTAAAGTAAAAAATTAAAGGGAAAGGATTTAAAAACCCTTTCCCAATATACTTTCTATTAACACCAGTCGCAATCCCAACAGTTATTGCAACCACAACAATCATCATCAAAGTCCCCGCATAAAAGAAGTAGTATGATTATGCCACAAGGACCTATAATTGGCCAGAATAATAATAATAATACTAATAAACAAAGTTCATCCATTTTATAACCCCCGATTGTTAATTTGAAATAATTAACATATTTTTGCTGTTAATACTTAAGCTAAGATTTAAATTGTTAGCTATATTGTATATTATGAAAAAAATATATAAAGGGTTACTTTTCATAACAATAAAGAAAAAATATTCTAAAAGATAATTTAAATGTTATTAGTATATATTAAAAATTATATTTATTTTGAGCCAAGATCTTTAAGACAGTCTTCACATATATTTTTTCCTTTATAATTTGTAACGTCTCTAGCGTTTCCACAGAAAATACATGCTGGTTCATATTTCTTTAGAATAATTTGATCACCATCTACATAAATTTCTAATGCATCTTTAATCTCGATATCTAAAGTTCTTCTTAGTTCTATAGGTATTACTATTCTACCTAATTCATCTACTCTTCTAACTATACCTGTTGACTTCATTTTTATCCTCCTAATTGCTTTTATAAATTTATAAACACCTTATAAAAAATGTTTATAGTACATATTATCAAAACTAACATGATTAAGTGTTAGTATTTATATGAAAAATATAGAAAAATTTTATAACTTAAAACATATTATTAAATTATCCAATTAATCTAAAAATATACATAATGTATATTTAAATTAAAAAAATTTTCAAATTTATATAGTTATTTTAATAATCTCTTAGAATAATATTATATGTAAGAAATTATTAAATGGCACTCAACTTCTTACAAAAAATATATATAAACAAAGTTACAGTTTAATGACATTTTGTCAAAAAATAAAAAATAACATAAAATATTGATATGAAAATAGATAAAATCTTAATTTGTTTATAAGTTTTATAAGAGGTTTATCTAGATGTATTGTAAAATTTAAGTTGAATTTTAGCATATAATTAAATTTGAGCTTGTTTCCCTATAAATGTTCCCAATATGTAAGTAAAAGATAAGTTTTAAAATTTATATTAAAAAATAAAAAACTTAATTTTATGTAAAATTAAGTTTTTTAAAATATTATTATCTATAATTTGTAAATTGAAGGTCTATATCAAAATCTTTTGATTTTAATAGTTGTATAGTTTGTTGAAGATCATCTTTGTCTTTTCCAGTTACCCTTAATTGATTATCTAGTATTTGAGTTTGAACTTTGATTTTACTAGATTTAATTTCAGATACTAATTCTTTAGCTTTTTCTTTTGAAATTCCATTAATTATTTTAGCGTTAGCCTTAGCAGCACCTAAAGAACCATTTTCTATTTTACCAAGTTCTAAAGCCTTTGGTGAAACACCTCTTTTTATAAATTTGCCTTTTAAGATATCTATTACAGCATTTAACTTATATTCATCATCAGAAACTATTTTAATTTCATCTTTTCCAAGTTCTATAGCTGTTTTACTTCCTTTAAAATCATATCTTTGAGATATTTCTTTTAATGCTTGATTTATAGCATTATCTACCTCTTGCATATTAACTTCTGACACAACGTCAAATGAATAATTACTTGCCATTTTAAAAACCTCCTAAATTTAAAGTCTAAATTTAACACATTCTATATAATTATACACTAAGGGAAATATAAAACAATAATTTAGTAGCTTTTTAAATAATAGTAAATGAAATTATTTAAGAAATTTTATAAAAATTTTTAAGAAACAATAATTATTTTAAAGAAAAATTAAAAAAATATACACAATTTTGATTTTTAATACTTTAATATGATAAAATTAATGAAAAATATAACAATAAGGAGAAAAATAATGCATATTTTATTCAAATTTATGATGAAAAATATATTTGAAAAGAAATTAAGGTTTGTTTTAATTGTATTTTCTATTGCAGTGGCCACAGCTATGACTTTTGCATCTATGGGAGTATCTAATTCGTACAATGAAATGATACTTGAAAAAATGAAAGCAAAAGTTGGGGATGCAGATTTAATTATTTATAGCAATGATAAAAATAAAAGTACATTCTTAGATAGAACAGAAATTGAAAATGAAATAACAAATAATAAAGCAGCCTATATTTTTGATGGTGAAGGGATTTATAAAAGTGATAATAATATTTTGAAATTAAATATTAAAGGATGTGAAATTGAAGATTTAAATAAAATAAGTTCTATAAAATTGATTGGTAGTAGTGATGAAGGTTTAAGCTTAAAAGATAATGAGGTTATTATTTCTAATAATATTAGTAAAAAGTTAAATTTAAGTGTTGGAGATAATATAAATTTAAAGGTTGAAGGGAAAGACATAACTGCAAAGGTGAAAAACATTGCTATAAATAAAGGTCCTTTTTTAGAGAGTGCAGGTGAAATGAATGTAATTATAGATAATAAGGGACTTTCGAAGTTATTATCTAGAGAAAAATTAATAACATCTGTACTTGTTAATGTTGATAATAAGGAAAATATTGAAGAATATAAAAGTCAATATAAAAATAATTTACCTAATTATGATATTAAAGAAACAATTAATAAAGAAGATCTACAAAATCGTGTAAAGCAATTTACATTACCATTTTACCTTATGTTAATAATTGTATTAATAATGGCAGGATTTATAATATATTCTGCATATAAGGTGATAATAATTGAAAGAATGGCAGTGATAGGAACATTTAGAAGTATAGGAGCTACTAAATGTTCAACTAATATAATTTTAATAATTGAAAGTCTTATTTATGGCATATTAGGAGGCGGTATAGGTCTAATACTAGGAATACCAATTTTGAATTATTTATGTGATTCCACTAATGTTTTAAAAAGCTATGGGGTAGAAACTATAGTTAAAATAAATAATATAAATTATATATATAGTTTTTTATTAGCTATAAGTATTTCTTTTATAAGTTCAATTATACCTATAATGAATTCATCTAAAATATCAGTTAAAGAAATTATACTTGGTACTTTTAGTGAAAATAAAAGGTTAAAATTAGGAAACTTAGTACTGGCATTAATATTTTTAATTATACCTACAATATATTTATACAAATATAAATTTACAGGAGTATTTTTAGTATCGATTTCATGTCCATTTTTAATTTTTATAGGTGCGGCATTAATATGTCCATATTTTATAAAGATATTTTCTTATTTGTTTAAAGAATTATATAGAGTATTTTTAGGTAATTTAGGTGCTATAGCTTTAGACAATATATCAAGTTCTAAAGCGCTTATAAATAATGTTGTATTACTTATGAGTACGTTATCTGCTGTTATTGCAATATATGTTGCATCTAATAGCGTCAGTGGTTTAATTATAACTCAGTATGAAGATATGAATTATAATTTTAAGATACAGGGAAGTAAATTAAAATATGCAAAGGATGATATTTATAATTTAGATTATGTAAATAATTATATGGAAGAGATTATCTTAAATGGTGTAGAGGTTAAAGATAAAGATTTTGATATAAAAAGGCTAGAAGGGATTGAGGAAGATAAATTTTTGGATTTTTATTCTAATGTAGAGATTTATGATGATAAAGGTGGATTACAAGATGAAATTTTGAAAAATTTACAGTCAGGAAACAACATAATAATAAATAACATTCTAGCTAAGAAGAAAAATATAGAAATTGGAGATAAAATTCAATTAAAAATAGAGGATAAAGAAATAATTTATAATGTAATAGGTTTTGTAAAAGGAGATTATATAAATAATTTAGGAGTAGCTTTAGTTGATAAAGAATTATTAAAAGAATATATTAGCATAGGTTATGAAAATAATGTACTAATAAAAAATAATAATACTTATGATGTTACAAGTAATAAGTTGAAGGAAGATTTGGAAAGTTACAATTTAACTATAAGTAGTAAAGAAGAAGAACTAAAAGTGGATTTACAGGAAAATGAAGGGCTTATGAATTCATTAGAAAGTTTTTCACTTATGGCACTATTAATAGGCAGTCTTGGTATTATGAATAACCTTATGGTTAGTTTTATGTATAGGAAAAAAGAACTTGCTGTCTTATCATCAGTAGGTATGAGTAGAGTTCAACGAGGTTATCTTTTACTTATTGAAGGGGCAACCATTGGAATAATTGGTGGAACATTAGGAGCTTTGGAAGGAATTTTTATATCTAACTTTATAGAAGATATAACTTATTCACTTGATGCGTATTTAAAAGTAGAAATTTCTATTAAGCTAGTAGTTTTACTTGGAGCATTAGGTGCAATATTAATAATGGTGGCATCAATAGTGCCTATAATAAAATCATCCAAATTATCAATAGTTGAAGAAATAAAATATGAATAGAAGGTGTACATAAAATGGAAACAATAATAGAAATTAAGAATTTACATAAAAGTTTTAAAGTTGGTAGTGAGGATATAAAAATATTAGACAATATAAATTTGAAAGTTGCAAAAGGTGAATTTTTGTCTATTATGGGTCCATCAGGCTGTGGTAAAAGCACATTGTTATACTTGTTAGGAGGACTTGATGCTCCAACATCTGGTGAAATATACATAAATAATAGAGAAATTTCAAAACTTAAAGATAAGAGTATAAGTAAAATAAGAAGAAGAGAATTGGGATTTGTATTTCAATTTTATAATTTAGTTCAAAACTTATCAGTAGAAGATAACATATTACTTCCCATACTATTAGATGGTGGTAAGCCTAAAAAGTATGAAAAACAATTAAAAGACATATTAAATATAATAGAAATGCCAAGTAAAAGAAAAGCACTGCCAAGAGAACTTTCAGGTGGCCAACAGCAAAGGATAGCTATAGCAAGAGCTCTTATAAACAATCCTGAGTTAATACTTGCAGATGAACCAATAGGAAATTTGGACTCTAAAACTGGTAATGAAATTATGAAACTTTTTAAAAAAATAAATAAAGAGAAAAATGTAACAATTGTAAATGTAACACATTCTAGGGAATCAGCTAATTATGGTAATAATTTAGTTAATTTAAAGGATGGGAAAATATTAAGTTGTGAAAAGATATTTAATCTTTAGCTATACAGCTTTTAGGAATAAGTGGTAAAATTATATGGATACAAGCTCAAATTTAGAGTTATTTAATAACTTGAAAATATTTTTATAAAGTTAAACACTAAATTCATTTGTTTAGAAGCCTGTATCACTCTTTAGATTATCCAAATTTAAAAACGCAGGTAAGGTGAAACCTTATAATTAAAATTATTTTAAAAGAAGGGGATGGATTATATGGCATTTATTGATTTACATTGTGATACAGCAAGTAGAATGTTATATGAAGGTTTAGATTTAAGAGAAAGTGAATGTAAAGTAAGTATAGAAAAATTAATAAAAGGTGGCGGACTAGCCCAATTTTTTGCCTTTTTTGTAGAATTAAATAATAAAAAAGATCCATTTTTAGAATTCAAAAATCAGTATGATAATTTTATATATGAAGTAAGTAAAAATAAAGATAAAATTGAGATAGTTACTAATCTTAAGGAATTAGAAAATTGTAATTTAGAAAATAAGGTAGGGGCTTTCTTGACTATAGAAGAGGGTGAAGTTTTAAAAGGGAATATCGATATGGTAGAAGAGGTTTATAAGTTAGGAATAAGACTTATAACTCTTACATGGAATTATAAAAATTCCTTAGGATATCCTAATTTTGAATTTGTATATAAAGATAATGGATTAACAGATAAAGGAAAAGAAGTTGTTGAGGCCATGGAACACTTTGGTATTATACCAGATTGTTCTCATTTATCTGATAAAGGATTTTATGATTTGGTAGATATATGTAAAAAGCCATTTATAGCATCACATTCTAATGCAAGGTCTATTACTAATCATCCAAGAAATTTAACTGATGATATGATAAGAAAACTTGCTTTAAAAGGTGGAGTTATGGGAATAAATTTTTGCAGTGTTTTTTTAGGAGAAAGTGAAGAAGCTAAAATATCTCAAATGGTAAATCATATAAAACATATAGTAAATATAGGAGGAATAGGTATAGTAGCACTTGGTTCGGATTTTGATGGTATAGAAAATGAAGTTGAAATAAAAAATACAAGTGAAATGAATAATTTAGCATATGCTCTTAAAAAAGAAGGATTAAAAGAAAGTGATATTGAAAAAATATTTTTTGAAAATGTAAAAAATGTTTTAAAAGAAACTTTAAAATAATATTATAATTAACTGAATATAGCCCAAAATATATTTTCGGCTATATTCAGTTATTTTTTTATAATTTTTAAATAAATGAGCACATTAATAGATATATATATTTTTTATTAAAGGTGTGATATTAATTGAAAAAAAGAAATTTAATTTTATTAGGATTAGGTGTAGCATCAGTGTCAACAATAATAAGTCGAAATATAGTAAAACCTAAAAATTTAGGTGTAGTTAAGGGTAGATTACATGAGATACCTAATAGGCCAAGTGCAGTATCAACAGAAACGATTTACCATAATAAAAGGGTTGAAACTTTGCCCTTTAAAGGAGACTTAGAAGAGTCAAAAGAAAAAATAGTAAAGGTATTAAACTGTATAGGAGGGATATTGGTATTAAGGGTTGAATATGATTATATTTATGCAGTATCAACAACACCACTATTAAGATATCATGATGATATAGAGTTCTATTTTGATGAAAAATTACAATGTATTCATTATAGATCTTGTGCTAGAGTACCATATTATGATTTTGGAACAAATAAAAACAGATACTTAAAGATAAGGGATTATTATTTTCATTTAGTATAGTCCATAGAAAGTTATTTAAGAATAAAAGTAAATTTATTCTTAGGTAACTTTTTATATTATTAAGCATATATGAAAAGAATAAATTAATATAAATTAGGTAAACTAAAAAAGAATATTTAATATACAAAATAAAAATTGAAAAGAAGGGATTATATGAGAAGAAAAGATTATAATATTTTAATTATTGCTATAGCATTTTTAGTAACTTTATTTGGAATAATAAATTATAAAAATTTAGATGAAAAAAGGTTGAAAACCACTAAAGTTTTTAATAATGATTTATATAAATATAATAAAGAGATATGTAAACCTAAAAATAGCAAAGAAATTATACAAGCTATAAAAGCAAAGGATGAGGACAGAGCTGTTTCATATTATATGTGCAATGAAAAGGATGAAAAAATTGTATATCTAACTTTTGATGATGGTCCAAGTGATAATACATCTAAAATATTAGATATATTAGATAAATATGATGCTAAAGCTACATTTTTTGTTATTGGTCACGAGGATGAACCATCTATAAACACATATAATGATATAATAAAAAGAGGTCATACTATAGGTAATCATACTTATAGTCATAATTATAAATATATTTATAACTCTGTTGAAAATTTTTCTCAGGATTTCGATAAAATGCAATGTTTTATTAAAGATAAATGTGATTACGATATAGAAATAGCTAGGTTTCCAGGAGGAAGCAATAATACGGTTAGTAATAGATATCATAATGATATAATGATAGACCTTAGTAAATGTTTAATAGATAAAAATATAACATATTTTGATTGGAATGTTGATTCTGGTGATGCTAATGGAACTACAATGGATGTAGATTACATAATTAAAAGAACTTTAGAAGGAGCAAGAAAATTTGATTCTCCAATAATATTAATGCATGATGCACCTACGAAAAAAACAACAGTATATGCATTATCCTACATAATAGAAACCCTTAAAAATGAAGGGTATGAATTTAGGGCTTTAAATTGTGATGAATATGTAATACAATTTTTAAGAGCAAAATATTAGTAAATAATCAGTAATAAAATATATAGTTATTGATTAATAGGGGGGATTTTTTTGTTTTTACCTAAAGATGTAGAATTTATAATAGACACTTTATATAAAAAAGGATATGAGGCTTTTGTTGTAGGCGGTTGTGTTAGGGATGATATTTTAGGGAAAAAACCTAATGATTATGATATAACCACTAGTGCTAAACCTAATAAAGTGAAAGAAATTTTTCAGAGTTTAAAATTAAAAGTTATAGAAACTGGTATTCAGCATGGAACAATTACTTTAGTTTTAAATAATATTAATTATGAAATTACAACTTATAGAATTGAAGGGGATTATTTAGATAATAGAAGACCTAGTAAGGTATTCTTTACAGAAAATTTGAAAGAAGATTTAAAAAGAAGAGATTTCACGATAAATGCAATGGCTTATAATAATTATGTTGGATTAGTAGATTTTTTTCATGGTAGAGAAGATTTAAATAAAGGTATAATAAGATCTATTGGTAATGCAAATGATCGTTTTGATGAAGATGGGCTTAGAATGTTAAGGGCAATTAGATTTAGCACCCAGCTAAATTTTAAAATAGAAGAGAAAACTAAGGATGCTATATTGAGTAGAAGCTCATTAATAAAAAATATAAGTATAGAAAGAATTATAGAAGAATTAAAGAAAATTTTAATAAGTGCTATACCATCTAAAGGGATAAATGAATTAGTTAACTTAAAACTAATGGAATATATTATACCAGAGATAATAAATCTTGTAGGGTTTAATCAACAAAGCAAATATCATGATAAAGACATTTATTATCATACTATGGAAGTGTTAGATAATGTAGAAAATAATATTTCTTTGAGATTAGCAGCATTACTTCATGATATAGGTAAGCCTAATACATTTACTTTAGATGAAAAAGGTGGACATTTCTATTTTCATGAGGCTGAGGGAGCAAAGATTTGTAAAAGTATATTAGAAAGGTTAAAATTTGATAATAAAATTAAAGAAACAGTAGTAATTTTAGTGAAAAATCACATGAGAGTTATAAAAGGGAATAATAAATATAAGATTAAGAAATATATAAATGAAGTTGGACAAGAAAATCTAAATTTAATTTTTTCACTAATGATAGCAGATAGGTTAGCATCACATAAAGATTATAGAGGATATGATGACATCTTAAATATGAAAAGTATGTGTAATAAAATTATAACATCAAATGAACCGCTTAAAGTTAAGGATTTACAGATAACAGGAGACGATATTATACAATGTGGTATAAAGCCAGGAAAAGAAATAGGAAATATTTTAAATAATCTTTTAGAAAAGGTTTTAAAGGATCCTTCATTGAATGAAAAAAACATATTAATTAATGAAATATTGGTTTATACAAATAATAATAAGTAGATAGAGGATTTAACATAATTGTAATAAACTCGTTGTTAAATAAATACTAATAGTATATAATTGTTACTATGATTTAAAAAGAAAGTTAGGCATGAAAAAGTAATAGAAGGTTATAGAATCTATAAGTGATTTAATCTATTATTTCATTGAAATTGTCTTATATTCAAATTATATATACATAAAGGAGAAATAAAAATGGAATTAAAAAAGAAAATGAAATTCATAGACCCAGAGACAAAGGAAGTTGTGGAATTAGAAGAGGTAGATAGAATAGAATTAAATGGCAATACATATTTATTATTAGCGCCACTAGACAACTCAGATGACGCCTACATATATAAAATTGTAAATATGGAAGGTGAGAAATACGAGCTTACTGAAGTTGAAGATGAAAAAGAATTTGAAGCTGTAGTAGCTGAATATGATAGATTATTTGATGAAGAAATGAACGAATAATAAAAAAGATGCCTAGGAAAATGAATAAACATTTTTAGGCATCTTTTTTTTATTCTAAAAGTTCAAAAGTATAACCTTGTTGTTTTGCTTCTTTTATAACGTCTCCTAAAATTTCATTATTTGTTTTAGAGACAGCATGTATAAGCATTATAGAACCATTATGTAAACCATCTAAAATTTTTTTCTTTGCTTTTTCAGGTTCAGGTTGATTATTAATATCCCAATCATGATAAGCAAAACTCCAAAATACAGTTTTATAACCTAAATTTTTAGTCATAGCTAAACTACGTTGTGAATATTTGCCCATCGGTGGTCTGAAAAATTTAGGCATTTCAGTTCCTGTAATTTCAGTAAATAACTCTTCTACATCAGTAAACTCTTTATTGAATTTACTTTCATCAGTGGCTACTTCAGGCATAGAAGGGTGATGGTTAGAGTGGTTTCCAACAATATGACCTTCATCTACCATTCTTTTTATGATATCTTGATTATCTCTGATATAAGGTAAGGTAACAAAAAAGATTGCTTTTACATCATTTTCTTTTAAAGTATCAAGAATTTTATCAGTATAACCATTTTCATAACCTTCATCAAAGGTTAAATATAAAACTTTTTTAGAAGTATCTCCAAGGCAGTGTGCATCATAATCTTCGAATTTGAAAGATAATTTATCATTCAGACGTGGAGCTTCATGATTTCCATTGGGAACAAACCACCAGTCAATACAGGTGTTATCTACATTAGTATCCATATTTTCAGCTTTTTTTTCTTTTTTCTCAAGTGGTTTATTATTTTTATCCTTTTCTGCTTTTATGGTTTGCATTACCATTTCATATTTTTCATTATTCTCAGGTAAGTATTGTTTACAGTATGAAAAATATGAAAAAGCACAAGAACCAATAACTGCAACTGAAAGGGTAAGTGGCAGTAATTTACTTATTTTTTTCATTTAAGTACTCTCCTTTCTACACAATATAATATTAGTTTACACAGATTTAAAGAATTTTATTACAATGAGAAAATATTAAGCTTTTACAAGTAGAAAGTAGAGTATAGTTTATTTTTTATATAAAAAGGTACTTGAACTTCTAATTTCAAGTACCTTTTTAAAAATATTATATTAAAATTTTAATTTATTGAAATTGAATTATCATTATTCAATGATTTTTTTTTAAGTTTAACTTCAGGTTCACGTGGTAATTTAAATAATGGTATAAATCTATCAAGGCCAGTAAGAGTAAGTAAAAGTATAGAGAATACTGCAACAAAGGCCATAATATTATATTTTATAAAATCAGTTGCTGCAAATTGACGAAGAGGATATACAGCAGATGCTATGCCGGCATAAAAAGTTAAATATACATGCCATGGCAGTAGTTGAGATCCAAAAACTCCTAATGCATCAGAAAAAGTTGCATTTCTTAAACGAAGCTTGTACATAGCTTCATCATCACCTTCAACATTTTCTTCAACTAATTCTTTAATAATAGGTCCAATAGTAACTATTTGTGCCATTTCATCTGCAAGAAGTGCATTACCAGCTATAGAAAGCACACCATTCCAGAACATAAGTTGGCGTACGTTTCTTGAAAATAAAACTACAAGCCTTGATAAAGGTTCAAAGGCTTTCATTTTAGCCATTATACCACCGAAAGCACCAACCCACATCATCATTACAATAACCCAACTACCAGCTTCAGCAAATCCACCTTGAACTAAAGCTAAGAAGTCTGTTAAATTTGTAGTTCCAGCAAATGTTCCTAATATTAAAGAGGATATAATACCTATAGATAAACAAGCAAGTGTTGGAATACCTTTAACAGCTGCTGCTATAACAAGAATTAATGGTATTATCATATAATATGGAACTCCAGATTTAACTTGGTTTAGTAAATCTACAGCTTCTGGTTTTTGTGCTTCTAAAACACCCCAAACTTCCTTAGGAATTGCATCTATAGCAGCACTTCCTGAAGATACAGTTGTAGGTAATTTTAATGAAATTATATAAAATAAGATTGCTGTTACAACTAAACAGCTTAAAGACCAAACCCCTTGATGTTTAATTCTATCAATAACTTCAACATTTTGTATACCTGAACTAACAACAGTAGTATCAGATATAAGCCCAATATTATCACCAAAACAAGAACCACCGGCTATAGCTGCCACTGTTATAAGTATATTACCATCAACAATGTGAGAAAGCCATAAAAATATAGGAGCACAGGCTGCAAAAGTTCCCCAAGAAGTACCTGTAGCAATTGAAAGTATTGCAGTAACTAAAAATCCTGTAGCAGCAACAGTTCTAGCAGTAAGACCAAGTTCTAATGCTAAGTTAACTATTGATGCACCAACACCAGTAGACATAAATGCAGACGCCATAGCGTAGGCAAACATTAAAATAAAGAAAACAAGTTGCATTGATTTTACATTATCTACAGCACAATCAACAAGTTCATCAAATTTAACTTTTTCTGTTATTGTGGCAATTATAGCTGCATAAAGAGTTGAAAGCGGTGCTGCCATTAAGGCATCCATTTTCATCATCATTAAACCAGCTAAAAGAAATACTGGAGATAATTTTAAAAAACCAATTATAATTTTTTTAAAAGTCAATATAAACTCCCCCTTTTTATAACGTCAAAGTTTGGTTAAAGCGTATGTTTGTTTTAGAATTAAAAGCAGAGTTAAGATATTTCATATATTTTATGTTAAATATATATGAATATTTATAAACTATTAATTTAATGCTAAAACAAGGTTTGGTTATAAGTAGATTATAATGCCATACAAAAAATAATTCAATATCTTTAGAAAATTCTAACAATTTGTTAATAAAGTTATAAACCTATAATTAATAGGAGAGATTTATGTTGAAAGTGAATTTTTATATGTAATTTTATAATGAAATAAGAGAGAAAAGTTATATATTAAAATAATAAAAAAGCTAGCATTTATATAATGCTAGCTCTACATACATATATTATGAAGTTGCTTCTAACTCATTGTTATAATTGTCATCTGTAGAAGCAGATTTCTTTTTAAGTCTAACCTGTGGCTCTCTTGGTATACCGAAATAAGGTATAAATCTATCAAGGCCAGTAAGGGTAAGAAGTAATAATGAGAATACTGCAACAAATGCCATTACATTAAATTTTATAAAATCAACTGGTGTAAAAGTATATAATGGATATACGGCATTGGCAATTGCTACATAAAAGCCTAAATAAACATGCCATGGAATTAATTGAGAACCAAAAACTCCTAATGCACTTGAAAAACTAGCATTTCTTAAACGTAATTGATACATATCTTCTTCACTAGCTTCAACATTTTCATCAACTAATTCTTTAATAATAGGTCCAATAGTAACTATTTGTGCCATTTCATCTGCAAGTAATGCATTACCGGCTATAGAAAGTACACCATTCCAGAACATAAGCTGACGTACATTTTTTGAAATATAAACAACTAACTTAGAAATAGGTTCAAAGGCTCTCATTTTAGCCATTATACCACCAAAAGCACCAACCCACATCATCATTACAATTACAGTTTGTCCTGCCTCAGAGAATCCACCTTTTACTAACTCTAAAAATTCAGGTACAGAAGTAGTTCCTGCAAATAATCCTAAGATTAGTGAAGAAATAATTCCTAAGAATAAACAAGATAATGTAGATAAACCTTTTATAGCAGAACCTATAACAAGTATTAAAGGAATTACCATGTATATAGGAACACCTAATTTAACTTGGTTTAATAAGTCTACAGCAGCAGGTCGTTGTTCTTGTAATACACCCCATACTTCTTTAGGAATTGCATCTATAGCTGAAGCTGCATTGGTAGAAGCAACATTTGAAAGTCCAAAATATGCACTTAAGAAATAGAATATTATAGCAGTTATAACTAGACATATAATAGACCAAACACCTTGGTTTTTAAGCCTGTCTATAACTTCTACCTTTTGAATACCTGAACTAACAACGGTACAATCAGATATAAGTCCAATATTGTCACCAAAGCAAGAACCACCTGCAGTGGCAGCAACTGTTAATAAAACATCCCCACCAACTATATGAGAAAGCCATAAGAATATAGGTGCACAAGCGGCAAAAGTACCCCATGACGTTCCAGTAGCAACGGATAAAATACAAGTAACTAAAAAGCTTGTAACAGCAACTGTTCTAGCTGTTAATCCTAATTTTAATGCAACGTTAACTATAGCAGCACCTACGCCAGTAGCCATAAATGCAGCTGCCATAGCATAAGCAAACATAAGTATAAAGAAAACAAGTTGCATAGATTTTACATTTTCAACTGAGCAATCAATAAGTTCATTAAATTTAATTTTTTCTGTAAAGTATGCCATCAATGCTGCCCAGCAAGTTGCAAGTGGAGCAGCGATTAAAACATCCATTCCAGACATCATTAAACCTACAAGAACTCCAACCGGTGAAAGTTTTAAAAGTCCAATTAAAAAAGTCACTATAAATTCCCCCTCTACGTTAACCATTTTATAATGGTAACTAAAAAAATAAAATAATAAATAAAAATTAAAAAAAAGTAGATTTATAAGTTTTTTGAAATAATTTTGTATGTTTAAGTAAATTATAGAATGAAAAAATAAACAATTCAATGTTTTGAGAAAATTCTAATACTTTATTAATAATTTATATACATATATTAAAAAATCTACTTATATATTCAATGAAATTTTAATCGAAATTTAAATTTATTTAAATTTTAAACCTTTTAAATTTATTATATCATATTTTTTTATATATATTTAAAATAAAAAACAATAAAATATATACCAAATCTAATAATATAAGCCATTTGGTTTAAAATTGTCAAGGAAAAACTAGTTTAGTTAAATGAAAATGTAAAAAAATTAACAAAATTAAGATATAAAAAATATAAATTTAACACTTTATTAACGTAATGTTCATAAATAAAGCTTATTTGTTGAAATCTTTTTTTATTATAAATAATAAAGTCAAAATTAACAAGGCATTTTTACAAAAAAATTAAATTACTTTTAACAATGTGTAAAATAAATGAATAACATACAGTTATTTTAAATTGTTGTCAAAATAGATATAATTGCCTATATTTTATAGTAAATATAGGTATTAAAAAATAAAAATGGTGTGTTATTTTTTAATACTTAATAAAATAACACACCATTTAAGATACTAATAATCAGATTTTACAGATTTATCATCATTTACAATTGCAACAGAAGCACTAGCTCCAATTCTATTAGCACCAGCTTCGATAGCATTTAATACATCTTCTTTGGTTCTAACTCCGCCTGATGCTTTAACTCCAACATTTGGACCTACAACTTTTCTCATAAGCTTTAAATCCTCGACATTAGCACCACCAGTACTAAAACCAGTTGAAGTTTTAACAAAATCAGCACCAGCTTCTACAGAAAGCTCACAAGCTTTAATCTTTTCATCATCAGTTAAAAGGCAAGTTTCTATTATAACTTTAACAAGTGCTTTTCCTTTTGCAGTTTCAACAACTTCTTTAATATCATTTAGAACTAAATCATAATTTTTATCCTTTAAGGCTCCTACATTGATAACCATATCAATTTCATTAGCTCCAAGTTCTATAGATCTTGCAGTTTCAAAAGCTTTTGCTTTGGAATCCATAGCACCTAAAGGGAAACCAACAACAGTACAAACTAGAACTCCGGAATCTTTTAATTGTTCCGCAACAAATTTTGTGTAACAAGAGTTAACACATACAGATTTAAATTTATATTCTTTTGCTTCATCACATATTTTTTTTACTTGATCTAATGTAGTATCAGCTTTTAATATAGTGTGATCGATCATTGATGCAATATTCATATTAGTAACCTCCAAAAATTATATATTTAAATAATAATTAATATAACATATTAACTATATAAATATTTATATTATATTAAAAAACAAAAAATATACTTTATTTATACAGTATATTTAAAAATATATTATATACTGTAAAGAAAAATATGTCAATTAAGTATATCTCAAAAAGATATTAATTTTTTTTAATCATTTTAAAATCATAGCTTCCATCTTTAGATTTTTTATTTAATTTTGATGAAAGTAAAAATGAAACTACTAAAAATACTAATCCAATTATAGCGCCAAAAAGTTCATAGTTTGATATATTTAGTGCTTTGAAAGTAAAAACTCCTCCAAACAAACCGATAAGGGTCATTATTGTTGGAAATACATAAGCCCAAAAGGTCATACTAGAAAATGCTTTGTTGTTAACTGAAACAGTTATTGCATCTCCAACATTAGCGTCTAACGTGTTTTGTACAGGAATTATAATAGTATCAGAAGGGCAAGGTGATTTACAACTACCACAATTTCCTCCACATCCAGATTTCTTTATAAAAGCAATTTCAGCAATATCGCCATTGATTCTTTTTACAACACCGTTTTGTTCCATAACTTTCGCCTCCTTAATTTAATATTAAATTAAATATATGTAAAATACAAATACAATTAGTTATAGGGTTCCAAGTTAACTTCTAAAATTATTTATCCACAAAATTGGATACCCGAAATAGTGAGACATGCTCCGAATCACCTAAAATTCAACTTATACATCAAAAACTATCCAATTAGAGAGAGATATATATAAGTTGAATTTTATGTAAAATAAAAGATTTAAATTAAAACCATTAGAGAAGAATACATCTTCTCTAATGGTTTTATAAGTTTTATTATCTAAAATTTTAAGCTTTAATAGTTTCAGTTTATTTAGGTTCTACTTTGTTAGTGTTTGCAGGTTTACGTAAATTTTCAATGCAATGTTTTGGACATTTATTAGCGCATATTCCACAGTTAACACACTTAGAATAATCAATTACAGGTAAATTGTTTACCATAGTAATTGCTTCCTTAGGACAGTTTTTAGCACATAAGCCACAACTAATACATCCTACAGCACAAGCATCCATAACATCTTTTCCTTTATTATTAGAATTACATTGTATACGTACTTTAGATTCTTTAGGTACAAGAGCAATTACACCTTTAGGGCAAGCAGTAACACAAGCGCCACAAGCCACACAGTTTTCTTTGTTAACCTTAGCAATTCCATCTACTATTTCTAAAGCATCAAATTTACAAGCTTTAACACAACTTCCTAAGCCTAAACATCCAAAATCACAAGATTTATCACCTGTACCAGGAGTGTTCATAGCCATATTACAATCTTTTACACCATAGTAAATAGATTTTGTTTTAGCTTTATCACAAGTTCCGTTACATTTAACATAAGCAACTTTTGGATCAGAAGTTTCAACAGATACACCTAAAATCTCAGATATACCAGCAGAAGCTGTAGCACCGCCAGGATTACAAAGATTTGGTTTAACACCATCATTAACAACTGCTTCTGCATAGGCATCACAGCCAGCAAAACCACAAGCACCACAGTTAGCACCAGGTAGACAATTACGAACTTTAGGTATTCTATCATCTACCTCAACTTTAAATTTATCATTAGCATATCCAAGTAATAAACCAAATAAAAGACCGAGGCCTCCAAGGCTTAATACAGGAAATAATATTTCTTTAATTCCAATGTCCATTAAAATGCCTCCTTATATAAGACCACTGAATCCAAAGAATGCTATAGCCATAATTCCTGCTGTAATTAATGCAAGAGGCAATCCTTTGAACGCTTCTGGTATATCGGTATTTTCTTCCATTCTTTCTCTAAGACCTGCAAGTAAAACTATTGCAAGCATATAACCAAGTGCCGCACCGGCAGAATTAACGATAGATTCTATTAAGTTATAGTTATTATCCATGTTTAAAACAGCAATACCTAAAACAGCACAGTTAGTTGTTATAAGTGGTAAGAATATACCTAATGCTTTATAAAGACTAGGATTAGTTTTCTTTACAACTATTTCAACAAATTGAACTAATGCAGCTATAACTAATACGAATGCTAGTGTAGATAAATACCCAATATCAAGAGGTATTAATATACACTTATTAACTATATAAGTAATTGTTGAAGCAAGTATCATAACGAATACAACAGCAAGCCCCATACCTTTAGCAGTTTCAGTTTTTTTAGAAACTCCTAGGAAAGAACATATTCCTAAGAACTTTGATAAGATTACGTTATTAACAAGTAACGCACTTATAAATATTGCAAAAAGTCCCAAAATTATTCACCTCTTTATATTATTTTGAAAGTTTAGATTTTTTAGCACTAGAAATTTTGTATTGATTTAATATGGCTAGTAGTACTCCTAAAGTTATGAAAGCACCAGGTGCAAGAAGCATAATTCCTGCTGGCTCATAAGCTTTTGGTAGCACTTGTAATCCATAAAAAGTTCCAGCTCCTAATATTTCTCTTACAGAAGCTAATACAGTTAATGCTAAAGTAAATCCAAGACCCATACCAATAGCATCAAATATGGAATCAATAACTGTATTTTTGGAAGCATAAGCTTCAGCTCTTCCAAGAATTATACAGTTAACAACTATAAGCGGTATGAATAATCCTAATTCTTTATATAAATCAGGTAAATATCCTTGTACTAAAAATTGAATTAAAGTAACAAAGCTAGCAATAATAACTATAAATGCTGGTATTCTGATTTTATCAGGAATACATTTTCTAAGTAGTGCTATAACTGCATTTGATCCTATAAGAACTGCAGTTGCTGCAAGTCCCATACCAATGGCATTTTTTACGTTGCTTGTAGTAGCCAGGGTAGGACACATAGCTAAAACTTGTATAAAAACAGGGTTTTCAACAATTATACCCGCTTTTAATCTTTCTGTAAGTTTACTCATGATTACTGCGCTCCTTTCAGATTTTCATTAAATAGTTTAACAGCATTATTAACTCCAGCTGTAACAGCTTTAGATGTTATAGTAGCACCAGAGATTGCTAAAACTTTATCATCAGAACCACTTTCTTTATCTACAGATAGTTCAGTCGCTTCTTTATCTTTAAATTGATCTATAAACTCAGGTTCTTTAGCCTTACTACCAAGACCTGGAGTCTCGCTTAGTGATAAAATTTGTACACCTTCAATTTTACCATCTTCAGATATACCAATCATCATATTAATAGGTCCGCCATATCCTTTGCTAGATACATTTATACAGTAGCCAACGTTTTTACCATTTTTAGTTCCAGCTTCAACGCCAAGAATTTCTTCTGTTATTTCAACATCTTTTACAGTTGCAAAATCTTCAGCTTCAGGCAATATAACTTTCATAGCGGCAACTTTTTCTTCTTTTTCTTTAGCTAAAATAGGTCCCATAGTAACTGAATGGGCAACAGATAATATAAGTCCAGCGATTGCTGTAATTATAAGAAGTATTCCACCTAATTTAAAATTTTCTTTCACTTATTTTACCTCCCCAAAAGCACGCGGCTTAACATATTTATCGATTATAGGTACAAACAAGTTCATGATTAGTATTGAATAAGATACACCTTCAGCATATCCACCAAATATACGAATAACTGTAGTTAAAATACCACAACATACACCAAAGATTACTTGTCCTTTTTTAGTCATAGGAGATGTAGTGTAATCTGTAGCCATAAATATTGCACCAATCATTAATCCACCTGAGAACATTTCAATAATTGCTTGGTTAACAGTAAAACTATCTCTACCTATAAATCCTAATATTAATGTAAGAATTAATGTAGTTCCTATATAAGCTACAGGAATATGAAAAGTAATAACTTTTCTATATAATAAATAAGCAAAACCTATAAGTAGTGCTAATGCAGAAATTTCACCAACACAACCACCTACATTACCTAAAAATGCATCTGCAATTGAAGGCATTGAGCCGCCGCCATATTTAGCGATAGCAAGAGGTGTTGCTGTAGAAACTCCATTTAGCGTCCATTCTGTCATATGACCAGGATATGCAGATAATAAGAAAGCTCTACCTAATAGTGCAGGGTTTACTATATTTTGTCCAATTCCTCCAAAGAAGCATTTAACAACTATTATAGAAACAGCACTTCCTATAACACAAATCCAAATAGGAGCAGTTGGTGGAAGGTTATAAGCTAAAAGTATTCCGGTAACAACTGCACTTAAGTCTTTTATAGTAATAGGGCGTTTTGTTATTTTTTGAAATAGATATTCAAAAACTACGCAAGAAACTACACAAGCAATTGTAACTACAAGTGCTCCAATTCCTAAATATATAACTCCTGCAATTAGAGCAGGCATTAAAGCAATAACAACATCTCTCATTATAGTGTTTACAGAGTCCTTAGACTTTATATGAGGAGATGATGATACTGTAAATAACTTTTCAGACATATTTTTTCACCTCAATTATTTACTTTTCTTTCTATTGTTCATTATTACTCGTTTTCCTTCACGACAAGATTGAGTTAAGTGTCTTTTAGCAGGACAAATATAAGAACAAGCACCGCATTCTATACAAGATAGTCCACTATTTTTTTCAAACTCTTCAAACTCTCCTCTTAATACTAAACTATTTAATTTAGATGGTATAAGCCACATAGGACATGCTGTTACACATCTACCACATCTTATACAATTAGATTCTTCAGAAAGATCTGCTTGATCTTTTAAAAGTGCTAATACTCCAGATGTACCTTTAATTGAAGGGACTTCTAATGATATAAGTGACATTCCCATCATTGGTCCACCAGATAAAACCTTAACTGGATCTTCTTTGAATCCACCACAAGCATCTACAAGTTCAGTTAATGAAGTACCAAATTTAACTTGTAAGTTTTTAGGCTCTTTAACTGCCTCACCAGTGATAGTAACAATTCTATCTGTTAGAGGTCTTCCGTTTATAACAACATCACGTATAGCGTAAATTGTCGCTAAATTTTGAACTATACATCCTACATCAGCTGGAAGTTTTCCAGTTGGAACAGCTCTTTTAGTAAGGGCATATATAAGTTGTTTTTCAGCACCTTGTGGATATTTAGTTTTTAAACTTTTTACTTCAATACCTTTATATTCTTCAAGTGCAGATTGAAGAATTGATATTGCATCACTTTTGTTATCTTCTATACCAATATAAATATTAGCATTAGGGAACATATGTTTAATAATTTCTAAGCCTTCTATAATTTCTGCATGTTTTTCAAGCAGTAATCTATAGTCACAAGTTAAATAAGGTTCACATTCAGCACCGTTTATAATAATTGTGTCTATTTCTTGCTTTGGTGAAAGCTTTACATGAGTTGGGAAACATGCTCCTCCAAGTCCTACAATTCCACCTTCGTTTATAATTTTTAGCAGTTCATCTTTTGAAAGTGATTTATAGTCTGCATGAGGAGTGAATTCACATTCTTCATATAAACCATCATTTTCAATTACAATTGACATAATCTTTTTACCGCTAGTATGAAGCATTGGTACAACATTTTTAACTGTACCTGATACACTTGAATGAATTGGAGCGGATACAAAACCTGTAGCCTGTCCAATTTTTTGACCAACTAGAACCCTATCACCCTTTTGTACTATTGGCTCACAAGGTGCACCGATATGTTGGCTCATTGGAAATACTAAGTCTTTTTTAGGTAGTAAAGGTTCAATTGCTTTGTCTTTACTTAGAGTTTTTCCATGTGGTGGATGAATACCACCTTTGAAACTAAAAAGTCCCATAAATAATCCTCCTTTTTGTATTCTGAAAGTTAAAAAAATTAACATTTATAAATTAAATGTATGTATACAATTAAAATTATAAGACAAATTGTGCGATTTGTAAAATATTTAACCTAATATTAAAAATTTAACAAATTTATATAAATTATATAAATTAATGTTCAATATTTTAAAAGAAATATTAGTAATTTTTTTTTAGAAAGAATAGTAGAAAATTTAATATATTTAAAATAAATCTATTAAATTTAAAAGAAAAACACATGATAAATAAAAAAAGAAAAACATTAAAATTCTTACCAAGTCTTTAAAATTCAGTGTAAAGACTATGAAATATGTGGTAAAAATATGAATAATATAGAAAGTAGATGAAAAATGTCGAAAAATACGAAAAGTCTTTAATTTGAATTATAAGCATCATTTTTAATCATAATTTCAAAAAAATATTTTTAAGAAAAATTAAAAAAATATTTTTAAAATTAAAAAAATGTGTAGTAAAATTAACAATCATAGAGAAAAATATATATTATTTGGTAAAAAAGTAGGATGATTTCTAAAAAAATATACTTTAATTTTAAAAAAATATTAATAAAATTATATTAATTTTAAATAACATTAAATAATAAATCTAATTATTAAATAAAAATTTGTCAAAATAATTATTTTTTAATGTAAAAAAATAAATTTGTATGAATATTTATGTAGAATGAAAAGTAAAAATTCTAACATTATTATGTGAAGAAAGTTCAAATTCTATTTATCTATTAAGTTTAAAAAGTTTTTATTTGAATAATATTATAAAAATTAAGTATTTTTTAGGTATTATAAATTTAAAATGAATAATTTAAAGGGAAATTAAAGAATATGTTTTACATAAGATAAAAATTTATGTTTAAAACAATAATAAATTTAACATATAGGACTAATTAATAAAATAGAATATAAATATTTAAAAAAGCAAATTTTAAGTATATAAAGAAAATAAAAAATAGATATTTTTTAGTTGCATTTATAAAAAAAACGTGATATTATTTAAACAAGCTAAACAAATGCTTATAAAGTAAGCAGATATGTAGGTGAAAAGATGACAAAAAGAGAAGAAGAAATATTAAACTTAATAAAAAAGAATCCTTTGATATCTCAAAATCAGTTAAGTGATGTATTAGGAATAACAAGATCTTCCGTAGCTGTACATATAACTAATCTAATAAAGAAAGGTTATATAAAAGGTAAGGGTTACATTGTAAATGATGAAGATTTTGTTGTTGTGATAGGAGGAGCTAATGTAGATATTTTAGGAATAGCCAAGAAAAATTTAATATATAGGGATTCCAATATAGGAAAAATAAAAATGTCATTAGGTGGAGTTGGAAGAAACATTGCTGAAAATTTAGTAAGACTTGGAATTAATACAAAACTTATAACTACTATAGGTGATGATCTTTATGGGACAAAAATACTAAATGAATGTAGAGATTTAGGTATAGATTTAGAAAATAGTTTGATGCTTAAAGGATATAATTCATCTGTATATATGTCTATCTTAGATTCTAAAAATGATATGCATGTTGCTATATCTGAAATGGAGATATTAGATAATATGTCTATAGACTTTATTAAACAAAAGAAAAATATAATAGAGTCTTCTAAAGTAGCTATTATAGATACAAATATACCTAAAGAAGTTATAGAGTATATTGTAAATAATTTTAAAGATACTAAATTCTTTTTAGATACAGTATCTACAGAAAAAAGTAAAAAAGTTAAAGACATAATAGGAAAGTTTCATACAATAAAACCTAATAGGTATGAAGCTGAAATTTTGTCAGGAATAGAAATTAAAAATAAAGAAGACCTAACAAAAGTGAGTGAGTTTTTCTTAAATAAAGGTGTTGAAAGAGTTTTTATATCTTTAGGAGAAGAAGGAACTTACTATAATGACCAAGAGGGTAATGAAAAAATTATTAAACCAAATAAAGTTGAAGTTAAAAATGCTAATGGAGCAGGGGATGCTTTTGTATCTGGTTTAGTTTATTCATATCTTAGAGATTATTCAGTGGAAGATACTATAAATTTTTCAATGGCATGTTCTGCAATGGCGTTAAGTCATGAAAATACTATAAATCCAAATATAAATGCAGAGGATGTTAATTTATTAGTTGAACAAAATAAAAAAAGATAAAAATTATAATTAATTTATAAATGAAAAGGTTTATTTAAAAGGAGTGTAATTTTATGTTAGAAAAATATTTAGAAATAAATGAAGATGTTAAAAAAGCCCTAGAAGAAGGAAAGCCAGTAGTTGCACTAGAATCTACTATAATTTCTCATGGCATGCCGTATCCTAAAAATGTAGAGATGGCTTTAAAAGTAGAACAAATAATAAGAGAAAATGGAGCAGTTCCAGCAACTATAGCTATATTAGGTGGGAAATTAAAAGTTGGATTAACTAAAGATGAAGTTGAATATTTAGGAAAAGCACCTAATGTTATAAAAACAAGTAGAAGAGATATACCTTTTATAGTTGGTAAGAAGCTTGATGGGGCAACAACTGTTGCGTCTACTATGATAATAGCAAATCTTGCAGGTATAAAAGTATTTGCAACAGGTGGAATTGGAGGAGTTCATAGAGGAGCTCAAGAAACTTTTGATATATCAGCAGACCTTGAAGAATTAGGAAATACAAATGTTGCTGTAGTTTGTGCAGGCGCAAAATCTATACTAGATATAGGATTAACTTTAGAATACTTAGAAACTAAAGGAGTTCCAGTTATTGGGTATAAAACAGAGGAATTACCAGCGTTCTATACTGTGAAATCAGGATTTAAAGTAGATTATAAAGTTGAAGATGCGAAAGAATTAGCTGTTGCATTAAAAGCAAAATGGGATTTAAGTTTAAAAGGTGGAGTTGTTGTTGCAAATCCAATTCCAGAAGAATATGCAATGGATTATGACATGATAACGAATGCTATAAATAATGCAGTAAAAGAAGCAGAAGAAAAAGGTATAAAAGGCAAAGAATCAACACCTTTCTTACTTTCAAAAGTAAAAGAAATAACTAAAGGACAAAGTTTAGAAGCTAATATAGAACTTGTTTACAACAATGCTAAACTTGGTGCTGATTTAGCTGTAGAATTAAGTAAATTACAATAATATATAATTAAAATATATAACTAAAATTTATTTTAGTATTAGCTGCCTTTAAATAGAATTTATTTTCTATTTAGAGACAGCTTTTTTATGTGTATTTTGCTAAATAAATAATATTTTTTAAATATATAGTTGAAAATAAAAAAATATGATAATATTCATAATGTAGAAAAAATATAAAAAATAGGTTAAGGAGGAATATGGAAAAGGGAGTTTTACGTGATAAAAGATTTTATAAGAAAATGTTTGCAATAGCTATTCCAGTAATGATTCAAAATTTAATATCATCATCATTAAACATGGTAGATACTATAATGATAGGTAAATTGGGGGAAACACAAATTGCTGCAGTTGGTCTTGCAAATCAGTTCTATTTTTTATTCTCACTATTTATTTTTGGAGTTAATAGTGGATGTTCAATATTTACTGCTCAGTTTTGGGGGAAAAATGATAAAAGTAATATAAGAAAAATATTAGGGATTTGCTTAATTTTAGGATGTGCTGGAGGATTAGTATTTAATGTATTAGCTTTTTTTGCTCCAGAGTTTGTAATGCGATTTTTTACCAAAGATCCATTAGTAATAAAATTAGGTGCAGATTATTTGAAAATAGTAGGATGGAGTTATGTAATAACAGCTATAAGTTATGCTTTTGCTTTTTCTTGCAGAGGTATAGGACAGGCTAAATTACCTATGATAACAAGTGCTATTGCTCTTTTGTGTAATACAGTATTTAATTATATTCTTATATTTGGAGCATTAGGTTTTCCAACTTTGGGAGTTGAAGGGGCAGCTATTGCTACGCTTATTGCAAGAATAATAGAAATGGCACTTATAATAATTGTAATATATAAAAGAAAAGGTCCATTAGTTGGAAAAATAAAAGAATTCTTTGATTTTAATAAAAAATTCTTTTTTGGAGTTGTAAAAACAATGTACCCAGTTGTTATTAATGAACTTTGTTGGTCCTTAGGAATGACTATGTATTCAGTAATATATGCAAGGATAGGAACTGAGGCTGTTGCAACATATCAGATAGCAAGTACTATACAAAATATATTTATAGTAGCTGGGTTTGGACTAGCTAATGCATGCGCAGTTATGATAGGAAATGAAATTGGTGCTGGTAGGGAAGAAAATGCTCAAGTATATGGAAATCGGTTTGTAAAGATTACATTTGTTATTGGTTGTATAACTGGTACACTATTATTTTTAGCAACTACGCCAATAGTAGAGATGTATAATGTTTCACCACAAGTTTTACATGACACTAAAATTATATTACGTGTGTTTAGTTTTATAACACCGTTTAGAATGCTTACAAGCATATTCATAGTAGGAATCTTAAGAAGTGGAGGAGATGTAAAATATTCATTTATATTAGAGATGAGTGGAGTTTGGATAGTTGGAATACCTGTTGCTATAGTATGTGCGCATGTTTTAAAATTACCAATATATTTAGTTGTATCAGTAGTATATATACAGGAAATTTTAAAGGTAATGTTAGCGTTCCCAAGATTTAAATCTAAAAAGTGGATAAGAAATTTAGTAAGTAATATGTAGTAAAAATATTTTAAACCTATTGAATAAATTTAAATAGGAGATTGTTTACCTATATAGTTATATTTAAATAAATAAAAAATTATAATTTGCCTTTAAAAAAAATTGAAATTAGTATAAAATAATGAAGTCTAAACATAATATGTTTAGACTTCATTATTTGTTATGTTAATTTTTACCTTTAATGCATGTTATGGTTAATCTTATTAAATTAACGGCAGCTAGTCCAACTAAAATGTACACTAACCTAGATAAAACTATGCTTAAACTTTCAGGAAAAACTGAAAAAATTGTTGTAACAAGGTTGAAATTAAGTAAACCTATTAATCCCCAATTAAGTCCACCAATTATAAGTAAGATTAAAGAGATTTTGTCTAATAAATTAAAGTGATACATATTATTCCCCCCAATGATATATTATATATTTCTAATTAAATATATGAGTGCAAAGTTAATATTAGAACTTTAAAAAAACGAATAAATATATTACTTTTTGAAAAATAATATGCTATAATATGAAATATAATGTAAAAATTTTTTGAAATATACGGAGGAAGCTATGAGAAATTTATATAATTCACCATTTAATAAGAGATATTCTTCAAAGGAAATGTCTTTTATATTTTCAGATGAAATGAAATTTAAAACTTGGAGAAAGCTTTGGGTTGCTTTAGCTAAAGCTGAAAAAGAACTAGGCCTTAATATAACAGATGAGCAAATAAAAGAACTTGAAAGTAATATAGATAACATAGATTTTGATATTGCAGAAAAAAAAGAAAAAGAGATTAGACATGATGTAATGAGCCACGTTTATGCATATGGATTAGTGGCACCAAGTGCAAAAGGAATAATTCATTTAGGGGCTACTAGTTGTTATGTCGGAGATAATACAGACCTTATAGTTATGAGAGAGGCTTTAAATTTAGTAAAGAAAAAAGTTATAAATATAATAAATAATTTATCAAATTTTGCTATGAAACATAAAGATATTCCTACTCTTGGATTTACACATCTTCAACCTGCACAACTAACGACAGTAGGAAAAAGAGCTACACTATGGGCTAATGAGCTTGTTATGGATCTTGAAAATTTAGAATTTGTTATAGAAACAATGAAATTTAGGGGCGTGAAAGGAACAACTGGAACCCAAGCAAGCTTTATGGCATTATTTAATAATGATGAATCAAAAGTAAAAGAACTTGATAAAATGGTATGTGCAGATATGGGTTTTAAGAAATCTTATCCAGTAACAGGTCAAACATACTCAAGAAAACTTGATTCTATAATATTAAACACTTTATCTGAAATAGCACAAAGTGCTTATAAATTTAGTAATGATTTAAGAATACTTCAGAGCATGAAAGAAATGGAGGAGCCTTTTGAAAAAAATCAAATAGGTTCATCAGCTATGGCATATAAAAGAAATCCTATGAGAAGTGAAAGAATTGGAGCTCTTTCAAGATACATAATAGTAAATTCTTTAAATCCTGCTATAACAGCAGGAACTCAATGGTTTGAGAGAACTTTAGATGATTCAGCCAACAAAAGAATTGCCGTATCTGAAGCATTCTTAGCATTAGACGGTGTTTTAAACTTGTATTTAAATGTAACTGAGAATATGGTTGTTTATCCAAAAGTTATAGAAGCACATGTCAACAGTGAATTACCATTTATGGCTACAGAAAATATATTAATGGAAGCTGTAAAAAGAGGAAAGGATAGACAAGAGCTTCATGAAAGAATAAGAATTCACTCTATGGATGCAGCAAGAAGAGTAAAAGAAGATGGATTAAATAATGATTTAATTGAAAGAATAATAAATGATGATAATTTTGGATTAACAAAAAAAGAAATAGAAGCTATTATAAGTCCTAAAAACTTTGTTGGAAGAGCGCCAGGTCAGGTAATAGACTTTGTAGAGGAATATGTAAAACCAATATTAAAAGAAAATAAGGAACTTTTAGGAGAAAGTGCTCAAATAACTGTTTAATTATAAAAAAATAACCTTGGCTTAGCAAAATGTACCCTATAGAGTAGACAATATAAAAAAAGTCTACCTATTGGGTATTTTTGTTTATAATTATAAATATTTTTTTAATACATTAATTACTAGACTCTGCTCTTTTTTAGTCAAATTTTTACCTTTATTAGAATTAGATATATAGTTAAGCATGTCATAACCACCGCTTGTCTTATGTAAAAAGATTTTTAAAGGAGTACTCTTAAAAATTACGTTAGCATTTGGATTAGTAAAATAGATAATACCATCTACATTACAATCAACATTAAGATTTTTTAAGATTTTGTTTATCTTTTTTATATGAGTTTTAACTTGTCTGCACGGATTGTACATCTTAAAGTTAGTTTTTCCATTACTATAATATTTATTAGAAATGGAAATAGTTTTATCATTTCCATTTCCACAAATAAATCCAAAAATATTTTTAGTTTCTATTATAAAAACACCATTTTTACCAATGACTATAGTATCAATTTGCGCAGAATTATGGTCTGACTTTATTTTTAAATCTGATAAAACAGTATAACTGCTTTTAAGTTTTTTTAGTACTTGTAAAGTTGTATCTTCACCTTTAATACCAGAGTTTAATTTTTTTATTTTCTTATTTAAAATATAAATAAAAAATGTAGATGGAAAAATTAATAAATATAATAAAAAGTGTATATTAGTACCTAAATATAAAAACAGATATATAAAAATAATATTAAATATAATATTAAAATAATGTATAAGTCTATGCCTCTTTAATCGATTTTTCTTTTTTAGTATAGTAGCCAAAATTTTCTCCTTTGTAAATAAAAGATTTCTATAATAAATATATTTATTATATATTTATTATAGAAAAAATAAGATAAAATTACAATATTCGACATAAGAAAAAAGATACAAAATTAATATATAGTTAACAAATAGAGACAAAAAATATGTTGACTTTATTTATTAAATATAATAATCTAAATAGGCGTTTGTAAATTTATATAAAATTTTAATGGAATTATAATATAGCGCGAAATTATATTTAATATGGAGGGACTTATGAGTAATAATAAAGTACAAATCGTAACAGCAGATCCTTCAGCTTTAGGATTGTTTGGACTTGCTGTAATAACATTAGTAGCATCTTCACAAAAACTTGGGTTAACACAAGATGTATCTTTTGTTTTACCATGGGCAATATTTTTAGGTGCATCTGCTCAATTGGTTGCATCAATAAATGATTTTAAACATAATAATACTTTTGGAGCAACAGCTTTTGGAGCCTATGCATTCTTTTGGTATTCTATGGGGCTTACTTGGTTAATTCAAAATGGTGTGTTTGGAGAAGCTCTTGCATCAAAAGCAGATCCAAAACAATTAGGATTCGCTTTTTTAGCATATTTAATATTTACAATATATATGACAGTAGGAGCGATGGAAACACATAAAGTTTTGTTTACAATATTTTTCTTTATAGATTTCCTATTCCTAGGGTTAACTTTAAGTTCATTTGGAATTATAGCTGAACCTGCACATATGATGGCAGCATATGCAGAACTTGGAATAGCTATAGTATCATTTTATGGTAGTGCAGCAGCAGTATTAAACACTCACTTTGGAAAAATCGTATTACCAGTTGGAAAACCCTTTGGAATATTTAAATAGTTATTTTACATAATATTGATTTAGAATTACATAAGTTTTAACTAATAGAAAAGGCTAGTAAGTGATAAAATTAACTTACTAGCCTTTTGTTTATTATATATAATTTAAAAATTTAATTTATATATCTAATTTTTAATGGGTAACTTATTTGAAATTTTAATTATAATAAGATATAGTAATTCAAAAATGCAAAAAATAATTTTGTTTGGATAAATATTTTTAAAAGTCAACTTTGAACTTTATATAAAAGAAAGGAGAGAAAATGAAAAAAAATAAGTTTTTAATCTTAGTATATATTACAATATCTATGATGTTAGTTGGATGTGGCAAGATTAATTTAACAACTATAACAGAAATAAATAAAGACGGTAGTGGATATGTTATGGGAAAAATGAAATATGATAGCATTTCAGGAAAGGTCTTAAACCCAATATTAGAAAAGAATATAAGAGGAGAAGAAGAGGGGTTCAAAATTAAAAAATATGAAGAAGATAATATGGAAGTGATTGAATATAAATATAGTTTATATGACTTTAAAACAGTTAGTAAGGAAGATTTAACAAAATACATAAGCATTCACAAAAGTATAAAGCCAGGAATACTAAAAAACAGGGTGTATTTAGATATAAAAGTTAATAAAGACATTCTAAAGGAAATAATATCTCATGCTACGGATAAACAATATAAAGTTATAACACCATCACTGATTAACTTTATTAAAGATATTAATTATGAGAATCAGATGAAGGTTCCTGGAAAAATAGTAGAGTCCAATGCAATGACTATAGACAATGATGTAGCAAAATGGAACTATAAACTTAATGAGATAAAAAGTGGAACTACTATGTCTATTGTTTATGTTCAAAATCAATTTTTATATGTAATTTTATTATATGTATTTGTATTAGGAGTTTTAATGGCTTTAGTATGTTATAAGTTCATAAGAAAACATAATAAACAAAGAATATATTAAGTATTCAAGTTTTAGATAAATTTAAACGATAATTATAATGCAATAAGTTGAAATTTTACTAGAAAGTAGGGGAATGGATGAAACGTGTATCCATTATAGTAGGGTCTATTATATTATTTATAATTATGGTTTTAGTTTTTGAAACATCTTATAGATTTGGAATAAAAAAAAGTATTAAAATAGATGGGTTAGATACTTTAAGATACATAGAAATAACAAAGGAAGTATGTGACAATAAATTTAACTTAAATTGGAAAGAAATAGCCGCTATAGCTGTTGTTGAAAATAATAATTCATTTTTAAATATAAAAAATGAAGATATAGAACATATAGCAAAAACATTTATAAAAACATCAACTAACGAGATTTTTTCATTAGAAGAAGTATTAAAAAAGTTAAACTTCACAGCTAAAGAAAAAAGAAGAGTTTATAAATACATAGAAGATATTAAGAATTGTAAAATCAATCTACCTAAAGATATAAAGGGAGAGGCTTATCAGATAAGCTTTATAGATGAAATTTTGGAAGGTGCAATATCTAATTACGAAAAATATAACATAATGCCATCAGTAACAATAGCACAAGCAATAATAGAGTCTGATTGGGGAAAATCAGAACTTGCTATTGCTGGAAATAACTTATTTGGAATAAAAGCAGACGGTAAGTATAAAGGTGAAACTGTTACCTTTAAGACTAAAGAATTTTACAATATGGTAATAGATGGGGCCTTTAGAAAATATAAAAATAAAAATCAATCTATTGAAGATCATGGTACATTTTTAAATGAAAATGAAAGATATAAAGACCATGGATTTTTTAAAGAAAAAAATTATAGAAATCAATGTTTATCATTAGAAAATGCCGGCTACAGTACTGTAGAAAATTATAATGGTGAAAAAATTTATGCTGATGTTTTAATAGAACTAATAGAGAATTATAAATTATACCTTATAGATATTCAAGTTGAAAATAAATAATTAACATAAAAAATCAATTTTTTATTTAATGAAAAGTTAGGCACTTTTCTGTTACAATAAAACTATTAAAAAATTTAATTAGGGAGTATTTTATGAGTGAAAATAAATTTAATGAAAAACAAAAATTAGTTATTGAAACATTAGATAAAAATATATTACTTTTAGCTGGTGCAGGTACAGGGAAAACTAATACATTATCATATAGAATTTCAAATATAATAAAAAAGGAAAAAGCTACAGCAAAAGAAATTTTATGCATTACCTTTACAAATAAAGCGTGTAAAGAGATGAAGGATAGAATACTTGAAAATATGGGGAGTTGTGGAGAGAATATTACTGTAAGAACTTTTCATAGCTTTTGCTTTGATATTGTAAAGAGTGAAGCTAAAAAAAGAACTGATATATTTACGGATTTTACAATATATGATGAAAATGACTGTGAAGAAATTATAAAGAAAGTAAATTACTTCAATCATCCAATACAATCCCTTCAAAACTTTATAAATTTAGTAAAGGAGCATAGGGCAGTATATAACATTTATAGTGAAAACTCTATAGAGGATTATAAAAATGTTATATCCATATTAAAAACTGAAGAGCCTTATAAATTAAAAAGAGTTTCGGTGGAAAAATATAAATTTTCTCAAAGCATATATGATAAGCTCTTAGAGCATGGACAAGATATGGTAGAAGCATATAATAGGATTTTATATGGTAATCATGGATTGGATTTTACAGACCTTATAGTTAAGGCAAAGGAATTATTTAATCAGCCTAAAGTAGTTGAAAGGTTATGTGAAAAGTTTAAATATATAAACATAGATGAAATTCAAGATACAAGTGTTTTAGAATATAGCATCATAGAGAAGATATTTAATAAAAATAATATATTGCTTTGTGGAGATAGTTTTCAAACAATTTATGAGTGGAGAGGATCTACGCCAGAAAATATATTTGAAAGATATTTAAGAAAGTATAATCCTTTAAAAATTAATTTTGATAAGAATTATAGATCAACAAAAGTATTAACTAATGCATCTTGTAATTATTTAAAAAATGCATTTAAGGATAAAACTGATAATTTTAATATTGGTGATGTTAAGGCTTATTCGAAGGATCTTGGAGAAAAAATAAAATATTTAAAAACTGAAAATATAAAAGAAGAAGCAATATGGATATTTAATGAAATAAAAAAAATAAATAAAGAGTGTCCTTCTAAAATTTGTGTTTTAACAAGAAGTAATAAATACAATATAGAGTTAAGTCAAGAATTAGCCATGGCTTCATTGAAAGAGAAAAATGAAGTGAAATTTATACTTATAGATCAATTCAAATTTTTTAGAAGACAGGAAATAAAAGATATATTAGCATTTATGAAATTGATAGTTAATAAAAATGATAGTAATAGCTTATCAAGAATATTAAGAAGGCTAAAAACAGGTGTAGGTGAGAGAACTTTAAATGAAATACAATCTAAAGAATATAAAGAAGTAGGAATAAGTTTATCGGATTTTATAGATTTAAATACCTTCAAATATGGTGATAAGTTTGGTTTTTTACATAGTGAACTAGAAAAAAATAATGTAATAGTGTTTGATGTAGAAAGTACTGGTGTGGATACAACAGAAGATGAAATAATACAAATAGCTGCAATAAGAATAAATAATAAAGGGGAAGCTATAGAAGTATTTGAAAGGTTTTTAAAAAATAATAAATCTGTGAAAGATTCAGAGTATATTCATGGATTTAGTGATGAATATTTAGAAAACCATGGGAATGATAAAATAGAAGTATTAAAAGAGTTTTTAGAGTTTTCTAGAGGAGCTGTAATAGTTGGACATAATGTTCAATTTGATATAAGCATATTAGCTAGTGAACTTTCAAGAAATAAATTAGATGAGGCAGAGTTTATAGGCGTTTATGATACGTTAGACATATATAGAAGGTTTTATCCTAATATGTGTAATCATAAGCTGGAAACATTAAGTAAAGCATTTAATACTAACCACAAACCAAGTCATAATGCTATGGATGATATATTAGCAACTGGGGAACTTTTAGTAAAGGGAATTTATGATAAGATTCTTCCTACAACTTTAAAAAGACAATCTTTAATACTAAAGCATTTAAAAAGTTTTGAAAAAATAAGTATAAAGTTAATTGATTTTATAAAAAAATCAGAAGGTTTAAGACCGCAAGATATTGTAGCACTTGTGGTAAATGATTTTAGAATAAAAGAAATATATATAAATGAACCTAATAGAATAAATAACTTAAGAGAATTTTATTTAATAGCAAAAGAACTAGATAACAAGGAAAAAAACCATAGGGATTCATTAATGGACTTTCTTCAAATCACATCATTATCAAATGGAGAAATGGAAAGACTTATGACAAAGGGGAAAAGAATACCTATAATAACAGTTCATCAAGCAAAGGGTTTAGAATTTGAATATGTGTTTTTAAGTGGGTTATATGAGCCAAATTTTCCATCATATCAATCAATAAAAGAAAAATATTTTGAAGAGGAAAAAAGAATATTTTATGTAGCAATGACAAGAGCTAAAAAAATGTTGTATTTAACAAGCCCTTCAAGTAATATATCTATTCCAAGTAGATTTATAAAATATATAGATAAAGAGTTTATAGAAGAAATTTAAATATAGTTTGTTAAAAATGATAAAAACAGTATTAATACTGTTTTTATCATTTTATAATGTGTGCTATAGGGAAACAAGCTCCAACTTAAATTTATTCAATAACCTTAAAATATTTTCATACAAGATGCAGTGTTAAATTCTAAGTGATTCTGAGCATGTCTCACTATTTTAGGTATCCAAGTTTTGGAATGGATAATTTTAAAAGTCAACTTGGAACCTTATATAGGGAAACAAGCTCAAATTTAAATTTATTCAATAACTTTAAAATATTTTTGTGCAAAATGTAGTGTTGAATTCTAAATGATTCGGAGCATGTCTATCTATTTGGGGTATCAAAGTTTTTAAATGAATAAACTTTAGAGTCAACTTAAAATCCTATAGTAAGTACACCAATTTAGTTTACATAATTAAAATTAAGTATTTAAAAGAAAAAGTAAACTATGTGAATATAAATTAAAGATTAGCTTGTATATTAATTTTAAATATTAATTAAAGAATTTATAAGATTCCTATCTTGTCACTATGTAAGATTATAAAATTTATTATGAAATAAAAATAATCCGTATAAAATACGGATTATTTTTATTTATGCTAACTGAGCTATGTTATATTTAAAATTAAGAAATTTGCGTATAGCTTGATACAAGGGGGTAATTTATAGTTTTTTAGTTTATATGATCACTTTGAAAACCCTGTCTTTTAATAGAATGTTTTTTTGCTGTTCTATTATTATTTTTACCTTCTTCGCTAGTTATAGGTGTTTGATAATTACATTTTCTCATTCTAGCTTCTTTATTGTCTGGTTGACTATCTTTTGGCATAAAAACACCTCCTTTTGCAATATACTTAAATTGATTATTATAGATTTTATAGTTATGATAATATCTTGTGTTATATTTATAAATTTATTAACTTAATTTAATGGTTAAAATGGATAATTTTGATTAAGGAAGCTATATATTATATAATTTGATTATGTATAGAAGGGATGGTGCCGCTTAATTATGTGCCTTTACAATAGAGCAAAGGATTTAAACTTATTTTATAAAGAACTATGGTGGAAAAGTAATTGCAATTTATGTTTAGATATAGATTATGTTGATTATTTTGATAAAAAGCGAAATGAAAAAGAATTCAATCTATTTTTAGATGCTTTTTTAAATAATATAATGGAACATCCAAAAGATGATGAGGAAAAGTTTAATTTGAAAAATAGATGTACGAAGAATATAAAGGATTTTTTAAGTAAAGTAGATTTTTATAATGCTAAATATATTGAAAATCATATTGATGAAAAGTTTTTTGAAAGTACAAAATTTTTTATCGAAAATTGTAAAAGTTTTGATGATAAATTAACTTTTGAAGATATAGGGCAAGCTATGCGCAATTTATGGATAGTAAATATACTTCAAAAGGCCTTTGGGTATAACGTTCAGTTTACAAAAGCTATATTTGGTTATAGTATGTTATACCCTTATACTGATAATTATTTGGATAACCCTTCAATTTCAATTGAGGAAAAATCTGATTTTAATAAAAGATTTTTAAAAAGATTGGAAGGGGAAAAACTTAATGGAAATTGTGATCATGAAAATAAAGTTTATAAATTGATAGAAGAAATTGAAAAGGTATTTAAAAGAGAAGATAATGAAAAAGTTTATGAATCTCTTGTTATAATTCTTAATGCACAACAACATGGATTGATAAATCAAAGTGAAAAAAGTATACCTTATGAAAATGATATTCTAGGAATATCTATAGAAAAAGGAGGGGCTTCTGTACTTGCAGATGGATATCTTATAAATGGAGCTTTAAATGAATCACAAGAAGAGTTTGTATATGGTTACGGATTTTTGCTTCAGCTTTGCGATGATATTCAAGATATAGAAGAAGACTTAAAAAATAATCATATGACAATAATAAGCCAAATAGCTGGGAAATATCCATTAGATTTGATAGTAAATAAGCTGATAAACTTTACATGTGAGTTTTTAGATGCAAGTGAGTGCTTTAACTGTGAAAAGGAAGATGAATTAAAATACATCATAAAGACTAATTGCTTAATGATGATATTTTTTGCTATAGTTAAAAATAGAAAGTATTTTTCAAAAGAGTATGTAAAGGAAATAAAAAAATATGTGCCATTTACTAACAGATTTATAGATAAGTTAGAGATAAATACAAAGAAAAAGGTGAAAAAATTAAAAGAAGATTTAAATGTAGATAAATATTAATTTTTATATATTATTTTTGTATTGGAGGATTTTATTTATGAAAATTGGAGCATTTATGGGAAGTCCACATAAAAGTGGAAACACAGCTATATTGTTAAATAAATTTTTGAAAGGAGTTAGTGATAACCATAAGGTAACTATAGAAAATATATTCTTGCAGGAATATAAAATATCACCTTGTATGGCGTGCAACTATTGTAAAAGAGAAGGTGAATGTATTCAAAAGGATGATATGGTGAAATTATATGATGTTTTTAAACAATCAGATATTTTAGTTTTTGCAACCCCTATTTATTGGTGGAGTATGTCTGCACAGTTAAAGACTTTTATAGATAGAACATATGCATTGGAGGAAAAAGATAGGAAAGGAAAAAAGGCATATCTTCTTATGACATATGGAGGGGCAATGCCAAACTCTGGACCAGAGCTTACAGAAAAAATGTTTAAAGATATATTTGATTATGTAGGAATAGAGCTTTTAGGAGTTTATGGTGTATGCACTGATGAGAATGTACCAGTGAAAGATAACACTTTAGCACTAGAAGAAATATATAAGATAGGAAAAGAGTTAATATAAAAAAGTAAAGTGCCTTAAAAAGTTTTAAGGCACTTTACTTTTTAAAAATAAATATATTTTTTATATTTACAATAATACATTAAAATAAAATTTATTCCATATATTATTAAAGGACATAACAGTATAGAATACCAAGGTAGAAATTTTTTAATTAGTGTTACACCTAGAATGATATTTAGAATAAAAATTGTTATAGATCCATAAAATTGTATTTTGAAAAAGGATACTTCATTGTTGAAAGAAAGATTAGTATACCTGTTGTGAATTAAAACCATATTTTGGCCAAGATAACCATAAATAATATATATAAATGCAATTATTATAAGTAATATACCTAAAAATTTCATAAAAGACCTCCATAAATATGTTTTAAAAGATAATGTAATTTTTTATCCTTAATATATTTTATAATTTACAAGATATAAAGTTACAAATATTTATAAAGTGATGTTATGAAAATAAAAAAAAGACTATCACTTATGATGATAAATAAAATATCACTATAAGTAATAGCCTTTAATATTTAAATTAGGTTAGTTTACTTATCTAAAAGCTATTCATCTATAGAAGACGGTTTGAAATTTTTTCTTTCAGCTATCCCTGTGAGCATTAAAGCTATAGCGCCGTCTCCAACTATGTTACAGGCAGTACCAAAACTATCTTGTAATGCAAATATTGTAAGTATTAATGCAGTACCTACTTCATTAAAACCTAGTACACTAGTTATAAGTCCTAAAGATGCCATTACTGTTCCACCAGGAACCCCAGGTGCACCTATTGCAAATACTCCAAGTAGTATTATAAATAATGATATACTACCTAAAGATGGAAGGTCTCCATAAAGAATTTTTGAAACTGTCAATACAAAAAATACTTCCGTTAAAACAGATCCACATAAATGAATGTTAGCACATAGTGGGATAGCAAAATCAGTTATATCCTCTCTTAATGTTTCTGTAGACTTAGCACATTTAAGAGCTACTGGTAATGTTGCAGCAGATGACATAGTACCTACAGCAGTTAAATATGCTGGGCCATATTTTTTTACAACTTTAAGAGGGTTAGTTTTAGAAATAGCACCAGCTATAAGATAAAGAAATGTAAGCCAAATAAAGTGTCCAATTAATACAATGATTATGACTTTAATAAAAACTGGTAAGTGATTTGTAATACTACCTTCATATGCAAGCTGTGCAAAAGTAGTTGCTATAAAAACAGGTATTATAGGTATAACAACTTTTGTAGCTATACTAAGAACTATATTTTGAAATTCTTCTAAAAGTTTTTCTACTGTTTCAGACTTTGTCCATGCTGTTGCAAGTCCAACTAGAATTGATAATGCTAGTGCACTCATAACACTCATAATTGGAGGTATATCTAAATTAAATATCACCTCAGGAATTTTTTGTAATCCATCTGTAGTAGAAATAATATTGAGATGTGGAATTATTGTGTATCCTGCAATAGCAGAAAATGCAGCTGCTCCAACTGAGGATAGATAGGCTATTAAAACAGCATATCCTAAAAGTTTTGTAGCATTAGATTTTAATCTTGCTATAGAAGGGGCAATAAAACCAATTATAATTAATGGGATTGTAAATAGAATAATTTGAGATAATATTTTTTTTATAGTTACTATTATTGCGATTGTAGGTGAAGAACACATAAAGCCTAATAAAAGACCTATGGCTACAGCTACTATTAGCTTAAAAATTAAGCTGTTAAAAAATTTTTTCATTGCAAATAAACCTCCATTGTATAAAATTTTTGTCTACCCATATTTATAATTAGACAAAGAAAACCAAAATACCTTTTAATTTGCAAAATATTTTTAAATTAAATATATAAATAAAATCTATTATAAAAACAAATACAAGATGAAAATAATGGTTGCTTTTATAATAGATTTTATTTATTAACTGTAATTATTGATAAGTTTAAAGAGCTTTTTAAATTTAGTTATATTAATTTATAAAAATTTAAGGAGAGAAAGTTAATTAAGCTTTATGTAAAAAATATATAATTTGAAAAAATGAATATTTATATGTGAAGTTAAATATATAAATACCATAGATGTATTACATAATATAGTTACTATATTTAAATATCTATAAATATAAATTAAATGGGGGTAAAAAATGAAATCTATTTTAAAAGTAAAAGGTAAAAAAGACTGTTTTCTTTTAATAATAAGTCTGATTTTTACTTTAGGACTTCCTGCAATTATAAGTATTGTTACAAGAAATGCACCGGCAATTTATAAAGTATTGGTAAAACCAAGTTTTTCTCCACCGCCAACAGTTTTTGCTATTGTTTGGCCTATATTATATTTTATGATGGGACTAGCTTTTTATAGAATATTAATGCTAGGTAAATTGGGTTATGATGTAAATAAGGAAATAATATTGTTTGTAATTCAATTTGTATTAAATCTTTTATGGTCAATTATTTTTTTCTATTTTAATTTAAGATTTTTAGCTTTTATAGAATTGTTTATATTGATTATATTTATTATTTTTACAACTATAGCATTTTATAAAAAAGACAAAATTGCTGGTTTTTTGCTTTTGCCATATCTTATTTGGAGTAGTTTTGCGTTAATTTTAAATTATCAAATATATAAGTTAAATAAATAGAATTTAAAAGATTAGTTTTTGCTTAGAGTTGAATTATATAAAAAAGTTTGATAAAATATAGTGCTAGTTAATTAAAATGCTAAATGGAAAAATAAGAATAGTAAAGAAGGTTGTAAGTATGAGCAAAAACTGTATCTTTAATGAAAATAAATTGTGCAATGATTGTAAAGAATGTGAGTTATGTGAATTAGATAGAAAAAAAATTTGCAATAACTGTGGAAAATGCTTAGAATTAGAAGGTTATGATATTAGAGCTATAAAGATAGATGAAGTCTTTGAAAATAAAGAAGATGAAAAAGAAAAAATCAACATAGATATTGAAGAGTTTAGTGATTTTGATTTGGAAGATGATAATTTAGAAAATGATTCATATGACTTAAAAGAAGAATCTACTGAGTATGTAGACGTATTTGATAATGAAGAAAACTTAAGCTATATAGATGATGTTGAAGAGTTAAAAGAATTATTAGATGAAGGTAAAGAACTTGGTGATGAGGTATGCCCTGGATTAATTACTTACAAAAGAAATAAATAAAATATAAATAAAGAACCCAGATTGTATTAATTTATAGTATCTAGGTTCTTTTTATACTAAAAATGTAGAATTATCCATCCATTTCCAATTAGGTTTCAAAGTTTTTATATCTTTTGTTAATTTAAATAGTGCTAAATCTTTATTTTTTGCTTCGAGCATAACATCCAAGCTATCATATCCTAAGTAACTACATAGTTTTATAAAATTCACAAATTCTATTGGATTTATATAATCTGCATGTTTTCTATCCAATTTATGATTACGTGGACTAGAATAATGGACTTTTGCAGGAAAAGGCTGATTTTCCCATGTTTTAAAAAAGTCATTTAAAATTTCAATTAAAGATTCCTTATTATTATTACATTTAAAGTGATGTATGTCTAATACCATAGGTATACTTAAACTATTACAAATTTTAAGTGTATCTGTTGCAGTAAAGCTTTTATCATCATTTTCAAGTATTACTTTTGATTTAATTGATTCAGGCATAGTGTTATAATTTTCAATAAAACGTATGCTGGCTTTTTCTATACCATCTTGTTTTCCACCAACATGTAATATCATTTTACCATTTTCATATTGTAAATCTTCAAATAAATTCACATGAAACATAAGATTTCTTATGGTGTTTTTTACTGTAGTCTCATTAACACTGTTAATAACATTAAATTCATTGGGATGAGTATCCACACGAAAATTATTTGATTTAATATATTCTCCAATCAAATTGAAATAATCATAAAATAATTCTCTAAAATTCCAATTCAAAACTTCAGGATGAGTTGCAAGTGGAACTAAAGAGGAGGTGATTCTATAAAAAGAAATTTGTTTTTTTTTATTATATTTTAATATAGTATATAAGTCATCTAAATTGGATCTAGTGACGGTTATAAGCTTTTGTAGTCTTTCTGATTCAGTAGTAAGTTTATTATAATAACTATAAGTTACATTACTAGAACTAGATATTTTAGGTAGATTAAGTGATATTGAAACATATCCTAAACGAACTTTCATAATAAGACATCCTTTTCTATATATTTAATCATTATATATTATTAAATATAATTAATAGATTTATGCACAAAAACAATATTATAAAAATTAAGGCTACTTATTTACTATGATGCATAGAATAATATTAATAGCTATGTATTTTGGAGGAATTATGACAAGACCTTTTAATAATCCAATTTATTTGAGTAGAAGAATAGAAGAAATGATAAAAGCCTCAGAGTATTTAGGAAAGGGTAATAATGGTGTTGTTTATTTATTACCAGATAATAAAATAATAAAAATATTTAATTGCACAAAGGTTTGCAAAATGGAATATGAAACTTTAGTAAAGTCACGAAAAAGTAAATACTTTCCTAAAGCATATGAACATGGTAGTCACTACATAATAAGAGATTATGTAGGTGGGGTAAGATTAGATAAGTATTTAAGAAAAAACCCTATAAATAGAGAAATTGCAGAACATATAGTAAATCTTTATAAAGATTTTAAAAAATTAGGCTACAAAAGATTAGATATAAGGTGTAAGGATTTATATGTACAAGAAGATTTTTCATTAAAAGTAATAGATCCTAAGAATCAATATAAGAAACGAGTAAGTTATCCAAGACATTTAATGAAAGGAATGCATAGTAGAAATAGATTGGGAGAATTCTTATCTTTTTTAAAGGATATAGACAAAAAACTTTATGATGATTGGAGTTCAAAGATATATATTTATCTTGAACAAAAGGAAAAAGAACATCAAGATAGATTAATAAGAAAAGCTATGAGAGAATTAAATAATAAGAATAAATAATAAGAAGATAGTAAAAAATAACTATAATCTAAATGTAGATTATAGTTATTTTTATTGAGGAGGGATTTTTTTGAGTAAAATTTTCGTAATTTTAATTGCTTTTTCAATGCTTTTTTCTTTAGTAGGATGTACTAATAAAAATGAAAAAGTTGTTAAAAGTGAATTAAATCAAGAGATTGAGGAAAAAGTTAAAGATGAAATAGTTACTTACCCTAAAGATTTTAAAGAAGAGTTGGGAGAAGGAACTATTATAGTATCAACACCAGATGGAAATGGTGAAACAGGATTAATACCTATAGTACATACGCAAGCAGATGTTAAAATAATGCAAATAGATTTAACAACTTCTAATTTTGATGAGAAAAAAACAAGCTATATATTTATAGATGAAAAGTTAGTTGAAAAAGGAAATTTCGGAGAAAGTAAAGTTTCTTTAAATCTTACTGATGAGAATCTAGTTAAAGGAACTCATAAAATAGAGGTTATTCAATTTGAAGATAATGATGCTAGTAAAAAACCTATAGTTTATAAAAGTGCAAAATATGAGGTAAAAGAAGCTTAAATAATTAGAAAATGGTAAATTAAAATTAGTTTAGTAGTGTAGTATTTCAAGCATGGACGTAAAGTTAAGCCTAAAAAATTATAGCGCTAAAAAAGTAATAATGAAAAGATATATGAGAGTGTCTAAATGAATTTTCAATGGATAGCTTATTTAAATTCTTTATTATGAAATGTATAGGGAAACAAGCTCGAATTTAAATTTATTCAATAACTTTAAAATATTTTCATACAAAATGTAGTGTTGAATTCTAAGTGATTCGGAGCATGTCTCACTATTTGGGGTATCCAAGTTTTGGAATGGATAATTTTAAAAGTCAACTTGGAACCCTGTATAGGGAAACAAGCTCCAATTTAAATTTATTCAATAACCTTAAAATATTTTCATGCAAAATGTAGTGTTGAATTCTAAGCGATTCAGAGCATGTCTCACTATTTGGGATATCCAAGTTTTGGAATGGGTAATTTTAAAAGTCAACTTGGAACCCTATAGCAATAAATTTAAAAAAAATTAGTGGAATAACGGTCATAGCTTTGCGTACATGTTTGTATACCTATAGACTTGAGGACATATTATTAATTAATTAAAAGTCAACTTGGAACCCTATATAGGGTTCCAAGTTGATAGCTAAAATTATACTGAATAATAAAAATCTTTCTACAAATACTTAATATACGTAAATT
>NZ_LFRG01000030.1:0-47386 GCF_001573875.1 Clostridium sp. ATCC 25772 | reverse complement strand
TACCTCATAGTTTTTTTGATATTATTATATCTAAAATTTAAATCTTTTGCACTAATTAGTTTTCAGACACACCCTAAATAAAAAGATAATGCCGTTTTAAATTTTAATATATTATTAAAACAACATCATCTCCTAATTAATTTTTTATCCTAAAATCTTTTCAAGAATAAATCTAGTTTATTATGAGTAATTTAAACTTTCTACATGGGTATTTCTATAGACAGGAAGTGTTATAACGAACTCACTCCCCTCTCCAACTTTGCTAATTAGTTCTATATCACCCTCATGTAACAAAATTAATTGTCTTGTAACCGTAAGCCCCAGTCCACTTCCACCATATTCTTCTGTAGACTTTTTATAAGCTTGTGAAAATCTATTAAATATTACATCATGATATTTACAATCAATACCTATTCCCGTATCTTTTACCGATATTTTCACCTGCTGTCCTAAATCAAACAATTTAACCTCTATTTTTCCACCTTTATCTGTAAACTTAACTGCATTTCCTATTAAATTTATAATGCACCTTTCTATTTCTACTGGTGCACATTCTATCATTTTCTCCTCCATTTCAGGATCTATTATAAGTTCTATTCCTTTATTCTCTATTAAATCCTTCATTGAAAGAGCAACTTCTTCAACTAAATAAACAATATCCACATTTTCAAATTTTACTTCGTACGTTCCTGATTCAATTTTGGACGTATCTATTATATTATTTATAAGCTTTAATAATCTATTAGAATTTTTATTCATAACCTTTACATAATATACTATTTTTTCCTTTGGAATACAACTTTTTTCTTCATTCAATTTATCTATAAGTTGAAGACTACTTAGAATAACATTTAGTGGAGTTCTAAGTTCATGTGATAAATTAACAAAATAATTATTTTTATTTTTTTCTTGCTTAATAATTTTTTTATATAAATTTTCATTTTCATGTAACTCTTTATTTAATTCACTAGTCTTTTGTTTTACTAAGGACTCTAAAACTTTAAACTCATTCCACAAAAATAATATAATCATAGATACTATAATAATATAAATTAAATAGGCAAAAGGTGTTCTCCATGGTGGCGTTTGAATATTAATATTTACTTTCTTAGGACTACTCCACTGACCAATACAATTTTGTGAACATATTTCAAAAGTATAATCACCTGGCGGAATCTGGGTATAACTTATATTATTCAAGTTTAATCCAAAATTCCATTCCTTATCTAATCCTTTTAGTCTATATGAAAATGCTCTATTTCCTAAATTTCTATAATCAGGAAGAAAGAAATTTATACTAAAACTATTTTCATAATGTTTTAAACTTAAGTCCTCATAATCAACTATTTCTTTATCATTAATAGATATATCTTTTATAACTACGTCTGTACTAATATCTTCTTCTTTAAATTTACTAGGACTGAATACATTAAATCCATTATTACCACCAAAAAACATTTCTCCATTTTTATTTTTAAAATAAGATAATAAATTAAACTCTTTTCCTTGTAATCCATCAAAAATATCAAATATAATTATTGATTGATTATCAATCTCTAACTTACATATTCCTTGATTAGTACTTATCCAAGGATTATCTTTTTCATCTACTAATATTCCATATACATAATTGCTTGGTAATCCAGAACTTTCATCACCTTGAGTAAATTTTTCTGTTTTAGGATCTAACATATTAATTCCATAATCACTGCCAATTAATATAGTACCTTTACTATCACTATTAATACAGCTTATTCTATTACTTATTAACCCATCACAAGTATTTTCTTCATGATAATAATTTTTTATTTTATTAGTTTCTTTATTATATCTTACAATACCAATATTTCCACCAAACCACATTTCTCCATTTTTATCTTGATGTATTGTTAAAATAACTTTATCTAATTTTCCAATAGTACTTTCTAGAATGAATTTATAATCTATGACCTCACCATCTGGAGATATAGCTATTAATTCATTTCTACCACCAATCCAAAGATAACCTTCTTTATCAAAATATAATATTCTTGGAGAAAATATAGGTAAATCCAAAGTAGTACTCGTTCCATTACTTTTATCAAATTTTTTTATATAATGAGATGTATTCCAGTATATTTCATCATTCTCATTACCAACTACAGACCATACATACTCATTTTTATCTTCTTTATATATAACTTGATTTCTATTTTTTCTATCAATACAATTAATTCCATTATCTCTAGTTCCTACCCAAAGCAATTCATCATTATCTTCATAAATTCCACTTATTATATTGCTGCTTATAGAATTTTCATCTCCAGTCTTTTTATATTGTTTAAAAAAACTTTTTGAATTATATAAATTTATTCCATCTGCAGTTCCAATCCATATAAGTCCTGTTCTGTCTTGATATATATCTATAACTACATTACTTGATAAACTTTTTAAATCACATGTGCTATTTTTACATTCTATAATTTTTTCAGTTTTTAAATCATATATATTTAATCCATTATGAGTGCCAATAAACATTTTATTTTCTTCATTACAATTTACTATTTTTAATTTTGTAATAGTATTACTTAATATTTCCTTTTTTTCATTGTTATAAATAATATTTTCTTTTGTTTTTAAATTTAGTTTATTAATTCCACCTTTTAACGTTCCCACCCATAGATTGTCATTTTCCACGCACAAACTTGTAATGCTATTATCTGTTAAATTGTATGAATTTCCTCCCTGAAAATAAGTATCTATATTACTCAAATCTTTGTTAATACAATTTAATCCATCCTTTGTTCCCACCCATATATTCCCTTTATTATCTTCTTCTATAGCAGTAATTCTATTATCTGTTAACTTTATATCAGAATTGCTTTTACAAAGCCTTAAAAAATTATCTTCATCATAATTATATATATTTAATCCATATTCAGTTCCTACCCATAATCTATTTTTAGAATCTACCATTAATGCTCTTATACTATTATTAGATATACTATTTTCATCACAATCATTAGATTTATATATTTGAACCTTATTGGTTTTAGTATCGAATCTATTAAGTCCATTTTTTGTTCCTATCCAAATATTTTCTTTATTATCTTGTGTGATACACAAAATATTAGAAGATGATAAACCTTTATCTTTAAATTTATTATATTTAACAATTTCAAATTTATTGCCATCATATATGTTTAACCCTTCATTAGTCCCTATCCACATATATCCTTTTTTATCCTGTATAATTGATCTTATAGTATTTTGCGACAATCCATCTTCATTAGTAATTCTTTCAAAATTTAGCTGATTTCCTACAGCTAATGCATTAGATGTTAAATAAGTACAAAATAAAACAGAAATAATTAAAAATTTAATATAAAATTCATTTTTTTTCAAATAATAACTTATCATATAATATCCCCTCATATAATAACTTCAAACTTTATCTTTTTATACAATAATATAACAATTTTTATATTATTTCTATATTTTTTCATTTAATACATTATATTGTAAGTTGAAATATTTGGAATTTTATGATATTATTACTTAAATTCAAATTCCGTAAATTTTCAACTTTAAAATAAGGAGGATATTATGCATAATTCTACATTAAATTCAATATTTAACAGAACTTCTTTGCGAAAATATAAAAATGTCGAAATTGAAGAAAATCATTTAAACTTAATTTTGGAAAGCGCTATGCGAGCTCCTACTGCTGGGAATATGATGATGTATTCTATAATAGTAGTCAAAGATGCTAAAACAAAAGAATTGTTAAGTAAAACTTGTGATAATCAACCTTTTATAGCTACTGCACCAGTAATATTAATATTCTTAGCCGATATGCATAGACTTTATAAATACTTTGAAAATTGTAATATCAAAGATTATTGCAATAAAGCCAATGTAAAATTTAAAACTCCTAATTTATCAAGTTTATTTTTAGCTGCTGGTGATGCTTTTATAGCTGCTCAGAACACAGTTGTTGCTGCAGAATCCTTAAATATAGGCTCTTGCTATATAGGTGATATAATTGAAAATTATGAAATCCATAAAAAACATTTTAACTTGCCTGATTGGACATTTCCTATCTCAATGCTTTGTCTTGGCTACTATCCAGATGATTATCCTAAAAAAGTTACACCTCGATTTGATAAAAAATACATTATTCACTCTGAACATTATCAAGATTTAAATAAAGATGATTTTAAGACTATGTATGAACTTTATGAAAATAAAATTTCTAAACCTAATAAATACAATGCTGAAAATTTTGGTCAATTTTTATATGGTAGAAAGTTTGGTCAAGAATTTTCTAGTGAAATGGAGAGAAGTATAAATGTAATATTAAAGCACTGGCTAAAAAAATAATTTCATATAAAAAAACTGTATGAAAGTAGAATTTAAATTCTACTTTCATACAGTTTCTCCTAACTTTTTATCAAGTCCTCTGTTTTTGCATTTATAGTTTCTATTAAATTTTTAGGTGATATTTCTATCTGAACACCAATTTTACCACCACTAACTATAACATTTTCCAATGTTTCTACAGTAATATTTATAAATGTCTTATATAATTTTTTCATACCGATTGGAGAGCATCCCCCTCTTATGTATCCAGTATATTTATTAATATCTGTAACTTTTATCATCTCAATCTTTTTTTCACCACAAATTTTTGATGCTTTTTTCAAATCCAATTCTTCTTTTACTGGTATAACAAAAACATATAATTCCTTACTAACCCCTTGAGCTACTAATGTTTTATATACCATGTCTTCTGACTTTCCTATTTTAGCAGCAACTGACAATCCATCTATTTTTCCATCTTTATTTTCATAGGTTATAATATTATAATTTATATTTTTTTTATCTAAAATTCTCATCGCATTTGTCTTTACCTGTGCCATTTTTTCTCCTTTACTAATCTAATTATAAATTTATTTAATCTTTTATTTATTGTATCAAATTTTGATTTAAAGACCAAATTATAGTACATATAGGGTTTCAAATTTTAATTTATACTTTTATAAAGTGACAATTTTTTAGCTTGATAAAGATATGAATTTAAACTCTATGTTGACGCCTTATCTTAGGCAACAATTTGACCTTATAAAATACCTTCTGAATTTTTTTTATTATATTGGATATACTAATTAACGATGTTTTCATACATCTAAACTAAAATTCATTTATTATATTTATAAATTAAGGTATAAATTATACCTTATATTTCAAGAAAGTATTCCCTATAATACTCCCCAAATATTATAAATACTTTCTTCATTTTCCTCCATTTATAAAGGTTGTGGTTATACTTTTATAAATATAACTCATAAAAAGAAGGTGTATTAAATTGGATTGTCACCAATGTAATACACCTTTTTACTATTAGGATAATCAAATTTAATAATAAGTCAGTATTCTCGCATATTTGACCTCTTATTTCTTATCATATGCCTTACTCAACTTCTTCACTTTTATCTATGGAAAACAAATATAGATATTTTTTTATAACTTTTTTCCCCGTTCCTTGTTCTAAAGCCCTACTATAATAGTCTAATTGCATTTTATATTTTTCTTTTATAGACTGAACTACATTTTCATTATCCCTTGATATATAATCTGTTTTATAATCAAATAAAATAATTTGATTATTTTTTTCAATGTACCCGTCTATTATTCCTTGTATTTTTATAAATTCATTATCATATACATCTTCTTGTAATTCTTTATAAACTTCTTTAGCTCTTACTTCTATACTAAAAGGCACTTCCCTATTTAAAGTTCCGTCTTTATAAGCTTTTATTATCTCTTTTCCTAAATCATCATTAAAAAAGTTAATTATTTTACTTATTTTAATAACTTTTTCTTGTTCTTCAGTTATTAATTCTTTTTCAACCATATTTGCTATCTGCATTTTTATGCCATTCTCACTACAATCATGTGAAAAATCTAATCTTTGCATAACAGCATGAATAGCAGTACCCTTTTCTGCTGGTGTTAAAACTTTTTTTTCTTCTAAAAATTTAGGTCTTTTAACTATTGATGGAACATACTTTCCTGTATACTCCCTTTCCTGTTCTTCATTATTTTGCCTCTTTAATTCAGATACAGTAAAATTAGTTTCCATATTGGTAGCTTTCTCATATTTGTATCTATAATCTAATCTATTAAAAACTTCATTGTGTATTGTATCATCATGAATTTCATAAATTCTATTTAATATTTCTTCTATATCCTTATTACTAACTATTTTATCTTCATATTTTATAAGATCTTTATAACTCATAAGTTTAACATTCCACTTAGAATTATCGTTAATTATAGGAATTTTATTATCTTTTAATAACCCAACTCCATCCTCATGTCTAATTATACAAGGCATAATCCAATCTAAATAATTATTAGCTCTTATTAAATAACTTTGCAGAATTTTTCCCTCACTATTTTTAGCTATACTACGCCATTTGTCTATAGATTTTTCAAAAGATTTAATACTTCCTGAAATTATTAATTTTTCTTTAGCTCTTGTAAACGCAACATAAAGTATTCTCATTTCTTCTGATAAATTTTCTTTCTTTATTTTATTTTTAATTATATCCTTGATTATAGGACTATATGAAATTCTTCTTTTAAAATCTATAACCTCAGGACCAAAACCTAACTCATGATGAAATAATACTTTTTTCTTTATATCCATAGTATTAAATTGTTTTCCCATAGCACTTAAAAACACAACTGGGAATTCAAGCCCTTTGCTCTTATGAATACTCATTATTCTTACTACATTTTCATTTTCACCTATAGTTTTAGCTGATCCTAAATCACCACTAGTACTTTTAACTTTATCTATAAATTTTATAAAGTTAAATAAACCTTTATAACTTGTTTTATCATATTGTTTTGCCCTTTGAAATAGCATTCTTAAATTTGCCTGTCTTTTTTCCCCAGTAGGCATTGCCCCTACATAACCATAATAACCCGTTTCCATATATAAATTCCAAATTAATTCGTCAATAGGAACTATAAGTGATTTTTTTCTCCATATATCCAATTTCATTAAAAATCCAGATATTTTTTTTGTTAATTTTGTATGTTCTAATTCAATATAATTTTTTAGTGCATCATAAATATCTGTTTCTGGACTATTTAATCTAACATTTACTATATCTTCTGACGAAAAACCACCTATTGGCGAACGTAAAACAGCTAATAGGGGAATATCCTGTTTAGGATTATCTATAATTTCAAGCAAACTTATCATTGTTTTTATTTCTAAAGTATTAAAGTAACCATCATTTGCATCAGTATAAACAGGTATACCTATTTTTTTAAGTTCTTCTGAAAATATAGGTGCATAACTTGAGGTAGCTCTTAGTAAAACAACTATATCCTTATACTGTGGAATTCTATATTCTTTTAAATTTTTATCAAAAATTTTAAAGTCATTTTTACATTCTATAAATTCCTTTATTCTCTGTCCTACAGCTCTTGCTTCCAATTCTATAGTAGATATTGCTTCTTCTTCAACATCTTCATTATCTTCTATGATGCATTCATTTTCAAAAAGCATAACTTCTACCGGTCCACCACAAACACCATCTTCTAATTCTTTATAATCTGCACCTAAATTTAAGGACTCCTCTTCTGTGTAATCTAATTCACCTAAATGCTCACTCATTATATTTTTAAATATATAATTTACAGCATTTATTACTTCTTCTCTACTCCTAAAATTTTTATACAGTTTTACTAATCGTTCTTTTGATCCTTCTGACTCACTATAAGTGTTTTTCTTCTTAAGAAATAGTTCTGGTTTTGCCATTCTAAACCTATAAATACTTTGTTTTACATCACCAACCATGAATATATTATTTTCACCAATGTCTCCTTTAGAAATCATAGTAAGTATATACTCTTGCACATAATTTGAATCTTGATATTCATCAATTAAAATTTCGTCATACTTCTCTCTTAATTCCATAGCTATCTTAGATGGTTTTATATTATTTTCTTCATCTAGCTGTGTTAAAATTTCTAATGCAAAATGTTCAAAATCATTAAAGTCTATTATTCCCTTTTCTTTCTTTTTTTCTTGATATGTTTGAGATAAATTAATTACCAACTCACAAAGTTTTTTCATAAGTGGATATAAATATTTAATATCTTCCTTGCAATAATTAGAAGTTGCTTTATTTATAATAGATGTTAATTCTAAAATTTTCTTCTTATTTGTTTCCCTTATGTTTTTTACTTCTTCTTGAGAGACTTTATTCTCACAGTTTTTAATGGAAGGCATCCTTACAAATTTTATATTATTTATTATGTTTTTTAAGCTTTCTAAGGAATCCCTATTTTTATATAATTCTCTAAAGTATGAATACTCATCACTTATAACTTTATAATACTTTTCTAAAGAGTTATCTTCTTCTATTATCTTTTTTGCTATTTTCATAGATTTAGTTAAACTCTCTAATTCAATTGCTATATCATTAATTAACGCTTTACCTATAGATGAATCTTCTATTTTAAAAGCTTCTTCTATATTAAACATTTCACTTTTTTCCTTTAGCCACTGCTTTGGATATGGTGTACTCATAGAAAATCTATATAAATCCAAAACCATATTAAATAGACTTAAGTCATTTTTATTATTGCAATAACATTCTATAAGCTCTAAAAATTTTTCATCATTGTCTTCATACATTTTTTCAAAAACTTCTTCTAATGATTCTTGCTTTAAAAGTTCTGTTTCTGTCTCATCTGCAACTCTAAAACTTGGGTCTAAATCTATCATATGAAAATTTCTTTTAATTATTTCAAGACAAAAGGAGTGTATAGTCATAATACTAGCTTTATTTAAAAGTGTTAATTGTCTTTGAAGATGCTTTGATGTAGGTTTACTGGCAATTTCTTTTGAAATGGCGTCACCTATTCTTTCTCTCATCTCTGATGCTGCTGCATTAGTAAATGTAACTACTAATAGTTTATCTATATCAATTGAATTTTCCCTATCTGTTATCATATTTATTATTCGTTGAACTAAAACTGCTGTTTTTCCTGAGCCTGCAGCTGCTGCAACAAGTAAGTTAGCATTTCTTGTATCTATTGCCCATTGTTGCTCCTTTGTAAATTTAACTTTATTATCACTCATTTACTTCTTCACCACATTCCAATATTTTTAATATTTCCTTATCCTTTTTCCCCTTAATATTTCTATATTTATTTTCCTCAAAGGATAAATCAAATTGACATATAGCTGATAACTCACAATATTCACAAGGATCATCATCTTCAACTTTACATGGATTAATACTAATATCACCACTTAACATATCTTCACAAAAGTTTTTTAACTCTTTACGAACATGCTTTCTAAGTACGTTAAACCCATCATAAGATATTACACTAGAATCAGATGTAAATTCACCATCTTTTTTTAATCCAACAGGTATTATACTAGACTTATTTCCGTTTTCTAATCTTTCATCCATTTCTCTTAAAACTTCTACATCTCTAATTAAAAGTCCCTTCATCTTCAGCTCTTTTAATATACTACTTTCTATTTCCTCATCAGACATATTTTCATCTACACTTATTATTGGATCATCTATCTTAAAATATAAAACTCCTGCTGGGTTAGACTTTTCTCCTATGTTTAATTTCCTATTTAAAATTGCATCCAAATAAGTTAATAACTGAACCTGTAATCCATAATATACATCACTTAGTCTAAATTTTTTTGATCCTGATTTATAATCTATAATTCTATAATATACTTGATTACCAGATATTAATTTATCTATTCTATCTATTCTTCCTATTAGTTTTACAACTTCTCCATTTGAAAGCTCTATTTCTATTGGTGGATATTCACTATTCGCTGTGCCAAAACCAATTTCATATCCTTCTGGTTCAAATTCTCCTAAATTAATTTGATTCATGATAGTTATAACTGCTCTTACTAAGACTCTTTTTAGTCTTTCACTTATATATTTATATCTAAAAGAACTATTTAATATAAAACTTCTATCTTCACTCATTATAATATTTACTATTGACTCCACTTTACGTTCACAATATTCAATGTCAATATCTTGCCACTTCAGTCCTTCTTTTCTCATATCTTTAGAAAAACTATCTAAAACATTATGCATAAAACTTCCCAAATCCGGTGCTGAAAACCCATAAACTTTTCTTTCTTTTGCTTTTAAACCATATTGTATAAAATAAGCAAAAGGACATCTAGCATATTTTTCTATTTTAGATACAGTAAAATAATTTCCACCATCATAAAGTTCTTTTGCTTTTTCATTACTTATGGCATCTATAACATTTTTATATGAGAACCCCTTAAAAATAGTTTTGGCCTTTTCGCTATAATCCTCATTTTCTATAAAATATTTATATACCTCGCCCCATATTGGTGATATTTCTTCTGTTTCTATATAATGTCTTATTTGCATAATAAGATTATTAAAAGTTGGAATATGTGAATTAACATAATCTAATTCATCCATATTCATATCTTTTACTATGTCACTTTCTTCTTTCACTTCTTTAAGAATACCCTTTATTCTAGATATTATTATAGATTGTCTAAGAGCCTTTCCTTCAAAATCTGCAACGGGATAACTTAAAGTAAGTTTTTCACTTGGAAGTGTTAGCGCAGTATATATCAAAAATTGTTCCTCAAACATTAAGGTTTGCGTATCACTTGATAATTTCATACCATTAGTTTGAAAAACTTTTTTATCTAAATCATTAAATATTCCATCTTCTATTTTAGCTTTTGGAAAAACTCCATCATTAACACCAACAATGTAAAGTGCTTTAATATCTTGAGCTCTTATACGTTGTATATCTCCTATTGTAACTTGATCTAGTGCTGGTGGAATTATCCCTATCTCGTGATATGAAATAGCCATATTAAATAAAGATACAAATTGCTTTACTGTTATTTTTTCTTCTCCTAAAACCTTAACTAATTCATCTAAAATTTCCATAAGTAAATTCCATATAGAACTATACTCCCTTGCATCATTTAACTGTTCTTTTTCTTTTAACTCTTCGATTTTTGTGCTTATCTTATGTCCTAAATTCAATTCTTCTAAAAATACAAACAATGCTTTACACATACTTGCAATTTTATTTTCTTTTTTTAAACTTTTTTTCAAATTAAGAATTGGTCCTAAAAATTTATCTTTTATATTTTTAGGTTTTTCTTCTTTCCAATAATATTCATCTAAATATTTTTTTTCACCTTTTACACCATAAGCTATAACATAATTTTCCAAAACATCTACATCTTCCATATCAATATCAACAAACCCACTTTTTAAATATCTGAAAACACTTTCATACGAAAAGTTCTTTAATATAATTTCTAGTGCGGATTTAACCATAATTACTATAGGATTACTCTCTACATCTTTTTTCATATCTAAAAAATATGGAATTTTATACTCTGAGAAAATAGCTTTTATTATATCCTCATAACTATCTAAATTACGAGCAATAACTGCTATATCTTTAAATCTATAATTTTTCTCTCTACATAGTCTTAATATTTCTTTTGCTACATATTGTATTTCTGAATAAGTATTTAATCCTTTAAATATTTTTATATCATTTATTTCTTTTGCATATGGTTTAGTAGCAATATTAAAATAATTTTTTTCTATATAGCTTAATTCATCACTATTCATAAATCTATAATTATTTTCATTTTTAGGATTCCCTTTTAATATAATTGGTTTTTCATAAGATATGTTATTTTCTGCTGCTATTTTTAATATTTTATTTTCAGTATAAAAAACAGGATAAAATGCATCTGTTATATCAAATTCCTCTTCCTTTTTTAAAACATTGCTTCCCGTATATGGCAATGTTATATTTACTCTCTTACATATTTTAAAAAGTTTTTCTATAATATTATATTGTTGAGGCGTAAAACCATAAAACTCATCAATCCAAATCTCTGCACCACTTAAAAATTTACTCTTTAAAATTTTCTCATTTAAAAAATCTAAAGTATCTGCTGGATCAAAAGTATCTTTTCCTAAAGCTGAATTATACTTTTCATATATTAATGATGTATCAAATATTTTGTCTGATAAAAGTGAGCTTTCATCTATAACATTTTTCATTTCATTAATATTTTCAACAGTTACATTGTAAGTCTTAAATTCATTAATCATTGATATAATATTATCTACAAAACCACTCTGCTTTGCTGATAATGAAAATACTTTAAGCTCATCCTTTGACTCTTGAAGTATCTTATCAACTATTATTGCTTTTCCCGTATTACTTAAATTTTTATGTGTAATTCCTCCTACTTCATTAAAAATGGTATGAGCTAGCCTTTTAAAACTAAAACTATATACATTATTAACGCCTAAACAACCTAATCTTTCTAATAACATTTTCTCTGATTTAAAAGATAATTGCTCGGGAATTAACAGTATTAAAGGATTCATTTCACCTTTTTTCTTTTTATTTATAATTTCTTCTATACATCTATAACTTTTTCCACTACCTGAACCACCAAATATAAATCTTAATGTCATATCTATATATTATTGCATTTATATAATTTTAGATTTTAATAAAATAAATTATATATACAATAAAAAACTCACCACCTTTAAATTAAATAACTCTTAATTCTTTGTACTTATCATATTTAAATTATATACTATTTGCTCTAAAGTAGTCAGATGTTAGCGATTAAAGTTAATAATTAAACTTTTATTATATGTTTCTATTTTAGATTTAATATTATTAAAAAACATATAAAATCTCATCTCGTTAAAAATTAAAGTTTATACATAAGTAAAATTTTATTTAAATTTTATCCGCTATTTTCAATATAATTTTTATTTTTTAATAATTTTATGATTTTTTTTAAAATAAAAGAAGGATTTTCTATTTTTGTGTAGAATATTCTTTATAGTAAGGCAATTAAAAATATTTGGAGGTATATGTTATGAACAAAATTGTTACTATTGAAGAAGCTATCTCTCATATTAAAGATGGCATGACTGTTATGATCGGTGGTTTCTTAGCAGCTGGAACTCCAGAAAAATTAGTAGATAAATTAGTTGAAAAAGGGGTTAAAGATTTAACTATAATTGCTAATGATACTGGATACCCAGATAAAGGTATTGGAAAGTTAATAGTTAATAAACAGGCGAAAAAAACTATTGCCTCTCATATAGGTACTAATCCGGAAACTGGAAGACAAATGAATGAAAATGAAATGGACGTTCAACTTGTTCCTCAAGGAACACTTGCTGAAAGAATTAGATGTGGCGGCGCTGGTCTTGGAGGATTCCTAACTGAAACTGGAATTGGAACTATCATAGAAGAAGGCAAAGAAAAAATTACTGTTAATGGTAAAGAGTATTTACTTGAACTTCCTTTAAAAGCTGATGTAGCATTATTATTTGGATCAAAAGTAGATAAAAAAGGTAACATCTATTATCATGAAGCTACTAGAAACTTTAATCCATTAATAGCAATGGCAGCTGATATTGTAATCGTTGAAGCTGAAGAACTTGTAGAAGCTGGTGAATTAGATCCTAACATAGTTGTTACACCATCAGTTTTTGTTGATTACATTGTAAAGGGGGACAAGTAATTATGGATAGAAGTATGATGAGAGAAGTTATAGCAAAAAGAGTTGCACAAGAACTTAAAGACGGAGATGTTGTAAATCTTGGTATAGGACTACCAACACTTGTTGCTAATTACATTCCTGAAGGAATAGATATAACACTACAATCTGAAAACGGTTTTGTAGGAATAGGTTCTTCACCTAAAGAAGGAGAAGAAGATAAAGATTTAATAAATGCAGGTGGACAATACGTTACTGTGGTACCTGGTGCTGCATTTTTTGATAGCTCAATGTCATTCTCTATAATAAGAGGTGGACATGTTGATGCAACTATACTTGGTGCACTTGAAGTTGACCAAGAAGGAAATCTTGCTAACTGGATGATTCCTGGTAAAAAAGTACCTGGAATGGGCGGAGCTATGGATCTTGTAGTTGGAGCTAAGAAAGTTATAGTTTCAATGGAACATACTGCAAAAGGAAACCCTAAAATATTGAAAAAATGTACATTACCATTAACAGCTGCTCACCAAGTTAACTTAATAATAACTGAAATGGCTGTTATGGAAGTTACTAAAGAAGGTCTTGTTTTAAGAGAATTAGGACCAGAAGCTACAGTAGCTGATGTTAAAGCTTCAACTCTAGCTGATTTAATAATTCCTGACAATATAAAAAGAATGAATATATAACATAATTATTTACAATAAAAAATGAACTGAATTTTATCAGTTCATTTTTTTATTACTTCAACAACTGCTTATATAGCAATTCTATATATAGTAGTTGTTATAAAACATACTATAAATGCTACTACTGTAGGCATAACTAAAGAAAATAAAGCCCATTTCCTACTTCCTGTCTCTTTCTTTATTGTAAGTATTGTCGTTGCACATGGAAAATGCAACAAGGAAAATATCATCGTATTTAATAATGTTAAATAGGTCCAACCATTATTTATCAAAATATTTTTAAGCATGTCTAAACTAGTATAATCTACCATCGTACCATTTGCTAAATATCCCATTAAAAGTATTGGAAGAACTATTTCATTAGCTGGTAGCCCTAATAAAAATGCCATTAATATAAATCCATCTAATCCTATTAAACTTGCTATAGGATCTAAAAAATTAGCAATATGCCCAATTATACTCATATCTCCTATAATAATATTACTAAATATATATATAAGAACCCCTGCTGGAGCTGCTACCTTAATAGCTCTAACTAATACAAATATAGTCCTATCAATTATAGAAGTATATATAACCCTCATTATTTGTGGTCTTCTATATGGTGGTAATTCTAATGTGAAAGAAGAAGGCATACCTTTTAATATAGTTTTTGACATTATTAATGAGCTCAATAACGTTATTATAACACCTAAAATCACTAAGCCCACAACTATCAATGCAGCTAATATTGAATTTGCTGTATTAGATGCAAAAGTACCGCCTACAAAAATCATTGATAATGCTATTAATGTTGGAAATCTTCCATTGCAAGGTACAAAACAATTCGTAAGTATTGCAATTAATTTTTCTCTTGGCGAGTCAATTATTCTACAAGCTATAACCCCAGCTGCATTACATCCAAATCCCATACACATTGTTAAAACTTGTTTACCATGACAACATGCCTTTTTAAATGCTTTATCTAAATTAAAACAAATTCTTGGTAAATACCCACAATCCTCAAGTATAGTAAATATAGGAAAAAATATAGCCATAGGTGGTAACATTACTGCAACTACCCATGCAACAGTCTTATACATTCCTAAAACTAAAATATTTGTAAGCCAAATAGGACTATTTATACTTTTAAAAAAGTTTAATAAATGTGGTTCTAAATTGTTAAACATGTCAGCTAATAACTGTGATGGATAATTAGCACCCTGTATTGTTATCCATAAAATCACAGTCAGAAGTATAAGCATTACTGGTATTCCAAATTTTTTTGATGTTAGAATATCATCTACTTTTTGTTGTTTTAAAATTTGATTTTCATCTTTTTTTACTGTCTCTTCTGCAATATAGGAGCAGTTTTCATATATTTTTAAAGCAATTACATCTCTAATAGAAGTTGCTTCCTCTATAATTTCTTTAATTTTTTTAGTATCTTCATCATCATATAATAAAAAATTTTCATCCACATATTTGCGTATAGACTTTATAATAGTTTCATCTCCATCTAACAATCTTAATGAAACCCATCTATAGTTCATATCATTATATCTTTTATATAATAACTTAGATATAAAATTAACCTTCATTTCTATATCTTCACCGTAATCTATCTTAAATAGCTTTTCTCTTTTATATTCTTTAGTGTATACTTCTAAATTTTCCTTTAAATCCTTGATTCCTTCACCATTCCTCGCAGAAGTTACAACAACAGGAACTCCTAATAATTTTTTTAATTTTTCAATATTTATTTCTATATTTTTCTTTTTAGCCTCATCAATCAAATTCAAACAAACTAAAACCTTAGGATTAAGTTCTAAAATTTGAATTAATAAATTTAAATTTCTTTCTAAGCAAGTTGCATCTACAACTACAACATTTAAATCTGCCTGTCCAAAGCATATATAATCTCTAGCAACTTCTTCTTCTGATGATGTTGCTAACAATGAATACGTTCCTGGTAAATCTACCAAAATGTACTCATTATTTTTATAATTAAAAGTTCCTTGAGAATTTACTACTGTTTTTCCTGGCCAATTTCCTGTGTGTTGGTGTAATCCAGTTAGTTCATTAAAAACAGTACTTTTACCTGTATTAGGATTTCCCGCTAACGCTATTATATATTGATTGTTTTTATTTTTTTCAACAATCTTAATGTCTTTTAAATTTTCTTTTTTTGTTGAATTAAAAGTTAAACCCATCTTTCACCTCTAAAAAAATTGTTTAATAAAATAAATCTATTTTTATTACCTTTATATAAATAAACTAGAATTTCAAATTATATATTAGTATAAAATTTTTATAAAATACTTTTCTTCACCAAAATATTTTCACTTTCTTCTTGTCTAAGCGCTATGCATGTTTCTCTTACAAGATAAGCTACTGGCTCCCCAAAAGGTGATTCTCTTAATATATAAATTTTAGTACTAGGCACAAATCCTAAGTCTAATAATCTTTGTTTGCTTAATCCTGTAGATAAAACTGATTTAATCTCTACAGTCTCACCTACTTCACATTCACTAAGTTTAAATATTTTATCCTCCATAAACCATTCCCTACCTTTTGTTAATTGATTTTAACATTTGTAACCTCATTACATATTATGTAATTTAATATACATTGGTTCTTAATATATATATTTATATAAAATATGCTATTTAAATGAAATCCGGTATCATTTTTATTATTTTTTTTGGATTTTTACCCACATTTTGATACACATAATATTGCTTATATTGCTCACAATATTACTGTAATGATTAAAGATTATAAAATTTCTTTAATCAATAAATTTAGAGGAGGTAATTAATAATGAAACAAAATGAATCAATTGGATGCACTGTAGAACAATGCGAACACCATGCTAAAGACAATAACTATTGTACATTAAACAAAATAGAAGTAGGTACTCATGAAACTAATCCTACTATGCCTGAATGTACTGATTGTAATAGCTTTAAAAAATGTAATCACTAATTAAACTATTTTATAAAATTTTAAAATATAAAATAGCATTTTTAGTATACATTTTTTAATAATTAGTATTTATTACTAATATATTAGTAATATTGATGTTAATTATTAAAATTGTAAAATGAAAATAAAATCTAAAGATTACCTTTAAAGATATTTATATGAGCTCATATTATACAAATTATAAATTGTTAAAATTTAAAATAATTTTTTATTAAATATTTTTGTTTAATAACTAAATAAGATATTTAATAAATCTAATTTATAGCTGTATAATTCAGTTGTTAACAACTTTTTTTAGAAAAGTAGAAGATTTTCTTCTACTTTTCTATAAATAAAATTATTATTTAAAACAAATATTTGTCTCTAAAATATTTTTGTAACATTTTTGTAAAAACAAAAGTAAAATATAGGTTTATAATTTAATTTGTAGTGTTATGGAAAAATATTTATTTAAAAGGAGACATAAAGATGAATATTTCATATAAAAATACATCTAAATTAAAGAAAAAACAAAAACGCTCTATTTTAATTTTTACTTTAGTAATATTTGTATCTTTTATATCAATTTTTTATTGCAATCATAAATTAAATCAATATAAAGATGAAAATACAAATTTAAAATCTAAAATAAATTCTTTAGATACAGATATAAGTGATTTAAAAAGTAAAAATTCTAAGTTATTAGAACAAAAAAAGGATTTAGAGTCTAAAATTAATTCATTATCAAAGCAATAAAACAATGTATTTAATGGTTGTAGGGGGGTAATCTAATGAAAAACAGGACAAGCGCTTTATTTATAAAAATTCTACTTATTTTTACAATATTTATTCTTATTTTTACTTTATTTGTAAATTCAAAGGCTATATTGGCAAAATCTGATACTAGAACTTTATCAGAAACAATTGAAGATAAAGTTGCTGAAAAAGATAAGCTAGCTAAGGAAAATATTACCTTAGAGCAAAGTATAAAAGAAAAGAAATCTCAATATAGTGAAGTTTTATCAAATACTAAAATTGCATATTTAACTTTTGATGATGGTCCATCAAATCATACTTTGAAAATTTTAGATATTTTAGATAAATATAATGTAAAAGCTACTTTCTTTGTTAACTATAAACCGGGAATGGAAAGTATATACAAAGAAATATCTGATAGAGGACATACTTTAGCTAATCATACTGCTTCTCATAGCTATAATAAAATTTATGCTAATAATGAAAGTTTTTTAGGGGATATACAATCTTTAGATGAAAAACTAAAATCTATAACTGGTAAAGAACCATCTAAAATTTTTAGATTTCCTGGTGGTTCTAATAATAGAGTAAATGGTCATACTGATGCTAACTTTATGCCTGGATTATCACAATACATGACTGATCTTGGTTATACTTTTTTCGATTGGAATATAGATTCTATGGACGCCGCTACTTTTAAACAAGATAAAAATGTAATAATCCATAGTATCCTTGATAATACTCCATATGTTAAACAAGCAAATATATTAATGCATGATTTAAATCCTAAAACAACTACTGTAGATGCATTATCTAACGTTATTGAGGGATTAAGAGCTCAAGGTTTTATTATTGAACCTTTAACCCATGATTCAGCAAAAATACAATTTACTCCTGTTAATGAGTAATAATTATAAAAAGTTATAGCCACCAATAAAATTGGTGGCTATAACTTTTTGTAGTACTCTATTTAAATTATTAATGATTATTGCTATTTTTTATATTTTTCCTTTAAAAATTTATCTACTCTCTCATTATTTACAGATACTATTTTATTAAATATATAATCATATCCATTTTTTGAATGTGGTATCATACAATTAGTACAATCCTTTATTCCATTACTCATTACATTATTTCCACCACAATCTTCAAGAAAGTATAATGGACAGTAGCAAAATAAGCAATTGAAATCTTCCTCTTTATTTACCTTGTGACAAGGAAAAAATTCGCAATTTTTGTGTTGAAAAAACTTATAATTCTCACTCATGATATTATCTCCAATCCCATAATTAATATTTAAAATTTACTTTTATTTTAACATTTTATTTCAAATTTATCTAACATTCAAATAATTTTCCAAACGCTTACTGATTATATAGCAGACTTTAAAAAGCCTTTTCCCTGAACTTCCATCGCGTCTGAAACAGAAACTAATGCTCTTTTATCTATACTTTCTATCAATTTTTGTGCATTATTAAGTTCCTTTTCTGAAACCACAGAATAAATAATTTTTCTTTTAACACCAGTATAAGCGCCTTCTCCATAAAAAAACGTAGTACCTCTTCCTAAACTGTCCATAATTGCATTAGATACTTCATTTTCTTTTTCAGTTACTATTATTAATATTTTCTTTTGATTAAAAGCATTTATTATTTTATCTATAACTTTAGATTTTACATACATAAGCATCATTGTGTATAGTGTTAACTCTATATTTGTTATGAAAATTCCTAAAGCCACTATTATTCCATTTAATGCGAAATATAATGAAGATATTTTAATTCCTCTATTTCTTCTTATTATTATTGCTATAATATCTGTTCCACCTTGTGATGCTCCTTGTCTAAATATTATTCCCATACCAATTCCACTTAAAATAGCTCCAAAAAATGTAGCTATAACTACATCATTTACAACAAATCCTTTAAGTAATTTGTCTGTTATAACTAATGCTACTGACATAGATACCATTCCAATAATACTCAAAAAAATAAATTCCCTATCTTTTAAAAATTTATATCCTATAATAAATACCGGTAAATTTATTATAAATACCCAGTATCCTGAAGGAATGTCAAGAATATATTGAAGTATAAGAGAAATTCCAGCTATACCTCCACTTAAAAGTCTATTTGGTGAAATAAAAATATTTATTGCTATAGCATAAAGTATACTTCCAAAAATAATTTTAATTATCTTTAAATATATATTGTTATATTTTAAATTCATATTAACATCTCCTAATGAATAACTAAATTTTATATTATTTGTATAATTTTTAGCTACCCTTTTCATGTAATCAAATAACAATATACATATGTCATATTAATTTTAATCAATTTTTGACTTCTCCTTCCCTCCGAAAGATTATCATAAGATTGTAGGCAGGTTTCCTGACTTTGTAATCATCCTCATTTAGTCCTTCCCAGTTTTAACCAGTGGATATTCTAAACTTGTCCTACTTACAGTAGCGGGGGCTGTAGTGGATTTTAACCACTTTCCCTTTTACCCTTAAATTAAGGCACCTATAAACCCTATATTTTTTCTTTATTTTTTTCTTTTAAATTAAACATAGGAGAGAATAAAACATCTCTCCTATAGCTTAAGTGTGTAAATTTAATAAAAGTTAATTTTCTACATATAAGACTTCAGTTAGCTATGTGTCTAAACTAATTTTAAATATAAGCAAATTCTTCACAATTATTATTTTTTAGGTATCTAAAATTTAAACTCTAATGGCAATTAACTGAAACTTATCAAATAGAAATAATTTAAAGTTTATAAAAAATATCTTCGTAAAACAAAGATATAATATAGCATAATCTAAGTAATTGTAACTTATATACATTACTTTTTCCTTTGTAATTCCAAATTATTATTTTATTTTATAAGAACATGTTATCAATTTTTCAATAGTTTATCAAGTCTACTTAAATTTTTATTAAAACTTCAGTAGATAAAGAGTATTTTTTAATATTTAACCTCTATCTACTAAAGTCAGGTAAATAAAAGTAATTTAAGTTATTGGAAATATATAAAAAACCTTCGTAAACTTTACGAAGGTTTATATAACAAATATTAAATAATATATTTAAATTGAATTAAATATACGAATTCAAAGATTGTTACAAATTCTTCCCTCCGAAGTTTTATAAAACAAAGTTCTAGGCAGGTCTCCTGGCTCACGCATCATCCTACACCATCCTTCCCAAAATAATTCAGTGGATACTGGTTCGTCTGCGTTACAGTAGCGGGGGCTGCAGTGGATTTCAACCACTTTCCCTTTTAACTCTTTTTAGAGCACCTATTACACAATATTTACTTTATATTTATAATTATACCACGAAAAAATATTTTTTCAATAGTTAAAAATTTTTTTATTTACTTATTCTTTTACTTTTTTAAGAAAGTTTAAATCCAAATTTAACAGGGTCTGTATCATCAATAACAAAATGATTAAATCCAGTTATATATGCACTCGCAGTTATTTCTGGTATTATACCATTAAAATTATCAACCTTTGTTGTTCCTAATATTCTTCCTTTAAACATAGTTCCTAAAATACTTTCATAGATAAATTCTTCACCCTCTTTTAATAAACCTTTAGCATGAAGCGCTGCCATTTTTGCACTTGTCCCTGTTCCGCAAGGTGACCTGTCTATTTGTCCATCTCCAAATACAACAACATTCTGAAGTGTAGCATTTATGTTTTTTGCTGGTCCATATATTTCTACTAAATCTACAGTTTTTATATGTTTTAACGTAGGATGTTCTATTTTTATAGTTTTGTTTACTATATCTCTAATTTGCAAACCAATGTTTGTAATCTTGGCAGAATTTTTAGGATCTATCTCAATTCCTAAATCAGATGCTTTAACTAAAACAAAAAAACTTCCCCCAAAGGATATATCAACTAATATTTTTCCTATTTCCGGCAATTCTATTTTTATATTTTCTTTATATAAAAATGCTGGTACATTTTCAATAGATGTTTCTATAGCTTTTCCATCTTTAACTTTTACAGTTGCTTTTATTAATCCTGCTGGAGCTTCTAATGTTATATTTGTATATGGTTCCTTGACTTCTACCATACCGGTTTCAACTGCTACTGTGGCAGCACCAATAGAACCATGTCCACACATATTAAGATATCCACCACCATCCATAAATATAATGCCTAAATCAGCTTCTTCTTTAGTTGGCTGAGTTATTATTGATCCAAACATATCTTTATGACCTCTTGGTTCTAACATTATAGCTGTTCTTAAACTATCCATATGTTCTTCTAAATAAGATTTTTTTTCCGGCATAGTTTTTCCTGGTATTTGTGGTACTCCTCCTACTACTATTCTTGTTGGTTCCCCCATTGTATGTGAATCTATAGCTTGAATAGATTTTACTACTTTCATTTTTATTCCTCCATTTTTCTCATTTTCAATTTTAAAAATGCTAATGCTTTTTTAGCATCTAAAGTTGTAACTGTGTTCTCACCTACAACTTCTGTTTCTATACCCTGCTTATTTTTATTGAAATCAACTATTGTATCCATATATTTATTTTTAACCACAAATTGAGCTTGTGTCCCTACAAAACTTAACCCAACAACCGGAATTCCTCTTTTACCTATTTCTTCAACAGTATTGGCAAAGTCTACATGGCTATTTCCCCACCCATCTAAGGATAAAATAACACCATCTACCCTCATAGCTTCTGCCCAAGTTGCAGCCCTCTTTCCAACAAAAAATTTATCTTTGTTACTTTGAGGTGTTCCTACTATCATAATTCCTAACAAATCTATATCTTTATCATCCGAAACTAACTCCACCAAAGGATCCTTAAAATGATGCTTTGTTGTTTCCTTTGTAGACGGCCCTATTCCCATATTAAAATCACCTCCATAATATAGCTTGTATAAGTTTTAAATTTCACCTTAAACATAAATATATTTTTAGTGCATTGCTCTTAAAGCTCCATCCCTATATTCATTCGGTGTTAATATTATTGGAATGTTTCCCATATCAATTATAGATTTAGCTCCTATAGAACTACATGGTTCATTGCCTAATAAAGCTGTATCATACATGGCCCCTTGTCCTGCAACTTGCTTTATTATCACTATTTTTTTCCCCGCTTTATTTACTTTATCGTAATATTCATGTTTTTCATCACAATATCTACCATTAATATTTTTAAGTAATTCTCTTATATTTTGAATTACTTTATCACAACATTTATGTATTTCTAAAATTGTTTCTCTTTCACTAGCTCTCCCCTTATTTACTACCACATCAAATTGAATAATTATATCATCTATGTCTGGAGTGCCTGCCTTACCAAATACAACTTGTTCATTTAAAATTCCTTCTGAACTTCCAAACTCACCTATTTGAATTCCGTTGTCATCTACCCCATTTATCATAACAGTTACCCCTGTTATAACATGAGTTATTCCTTCTCCTAATTCTCCTAAAACCTTAGTTGCTATAGGATAAAAGTCCATTATAGAATTTACCAATATATTTCTTTCATTCTTATAAATAATATTTAAATCTATGGATTTTATAATTTCCCTATCAAATTCTATATCTTCCATAATATTTTTTCTTATGTATAAAGTTTTATTGTCTATAAATGTTTTGTCATAAAATTTAACTTCTTCAATATGAAAAGCCCTAATTACAAGTTTTCTTAAATTTTTAAATTTATACATAGACATACCTCATAATAATTTTGTTTTTGTTAAAAAATATACACATAAATGTTCAAAAAATTTCATTTTTATAATTTCTTGTAGTATTTTTATATGTGAGAATTCCGATTTTCTATTAATAGAAAATCGGAATTACTATTATAATTTTATTTATTAAACTTTTGCTATATATTCATATGGAAGTGATACTATTTTTCCTGGAGTATCTATTTCAATTAACTTTCTTAAAGTATCTTTTAATATATTTATCTGCATTTCTCTGTTATTTGGTTCACCAGCATTAGCTCCCATTGGAACAAGTGGTGCTACAGCCCTTGGTGTACCAGTTTGTCTTACAACTGGTGGTAATGCAGCTATACAAATCGTAGGAATCCCTGATTCCTCTATCGCTCTCTGTACTAATACAGCTGAACGATGACAAGTTCCTCATCCTGCTGTTAATACTACAGCATCTACCCCTTCTTCTTTTAAGATTTTAGCTATTGCTGGTCCTGTTTCATGAGTAAATTTTTCTTGGTTTCCACCACCACCCATAAAACCTATATGCGTTGGGGCTATTTCCTTTATAAATCCTTCTTCTTTTAACTCCCTTAATCTGTCTATTGGAAACATACAATTTATATCCTTATTTACATCTCCATTATCATATCCACCGTGAGACACCATTAAATCTTCTGTTTTAACATCTCCTGGTACTAATCTATAAGTAAAATCTCCTGCTAGATTGAATCTTTTATCACTTTTTAAATGAACTCCAGCAGCAGTTGCAAAAGCTATCTTCATATCTTTTAGTTCTTTTGTAACTGGTGTCCATACTGGTGTTGGTGTTATTGGCACAAATATTTCTGATTGTAAATTATTCACAACAGTACTAACCATTTTGTGTTCCATCCTTTCTTTCTCTCTTCATTAAATTGCTTACATATTTATCATTTGGTTCTTCTTTTAAAACTTCTGGAAAACTCATTTTAAATCCTACTTCTTGGCCTAATTTTAGAGGATAATCAGTTATAAGCATTCTCATTGGAATTTTCATATATCCGAGTCTACCTTTTAAATCCATTGCAACACATCCATCATGTATTTCAACTATTATGCCTTGCATTTCTATAATCTTATCATCATACTTCATTTGCACTCCTCTTTTCATAAGGCATATGAAAAGAAATAAGAAACCAAAGATTCAAAGCATATTTGGTCTATTATTTATTTGATTATGCCTAAATAGAATTTAATTACTTTGTTGAATATTTTTCTAATCTTTTTTGACTCATAGGAATAGCTGTTTCATTTTCTACTCTAACTATGCTTTTGCTATATATTTTTTCTATTTCTTCCAAATTATTTTCTTTTACATTTGAGTTCCATTTTCTTTCAGCTGCTTTTACATCTTTCCCCGCCATAGCTGATTTAACCATTTCTAATGCCCTTATTGCATCTTCTTTACATAAAGTATTGCATCCTAGAACTTCATTTTCAATTCCTGCTTCTGATTTATTATTATCTACCATATACTTCATGTATTTGTTTCCAACAACTAATGCTCCTTGAACTGCACAGAATGACATTCCCACACATGGAACATCTCTCATTCCAATTTGCTCAATATGAGAAGCAAAATCTATATGATTATTTCCAAATCCTTCTGTTGTAACTATAGCGCCATCAACATCCATAGCTTCAACCATCATCCCAAGTCTTTCTGAAACATAGAACTTTTCAGCATTTATTTGTGGTGAACCTACAAATATAACTCCTGCTAAATCTATATTCTCATCATTCATAGCTTCAATTACTAATGGCTCTCTCCAATAATGTCTTGAACATTCTTTAGATGCTGGTCCTATACAAGTTAAAGCATGTATACCACCGTCTAAAACTTCAAGTGGTGATAACATAACCGGTACATTACCAAGGTCAACGTTAGGTTTTCCCCCTAAAACACCTACTGGCTCTTGAGGTAATATTAAGTTATCATGCATAGCTCCTTGTCCCATTATTTCTTTAACTAAAATAACTTTTTTCTTTCCTGGTCTTCTATATTGAACTAACTCTTCTGTTGAAACAACTAAACTTTCATCTAATTCTTTAAGCGCAGTTCTTATTTCCTGTGTTATAAAATCCGTTGCTTTATGAGCAGCTAATGGTCCTGGTCTTTCCATGTTTGTTCCTCTAGCTATAACAACTTCTGATTTTATAAATATATCACCTTTATCTGGAGCACCTGGTCTATTCCACATAATATTTTCATCTAATATACCTTCTGATGAACCAAATTCTCCTATTTGAACTCCATCCTCATCAGTTCCAGTAACCATAACTATTACACCATCAAGTACTTTAGTTACACCTGTACCTACTTTAGACTCACCTTCTTTAGTAGCTATTGGCTGAACATCCATTATAGTTTCAGAGTAAGTATGATATTTATCCGGTGTTATTATGTCTATTTTTATAGATTTTACTAACTCACTTTCATTTTGAGCTTGATTACAAATATCTTCTCTTATGTATAATGTTGTTCCTTCTATTTTTGTTTCTGGTCCAAACTCAACTTTATCTATTTTAAAATGTTTTTTAGTTAAATTTCTAACTTTTTTAGGTTCTAAAAGAATTTCATTTTTCGCAGTCTCTTCTTTTTTTAATGATTTATTCTCAACAGCTCCAGAAACTTTTTTTATTAAATTTTCTTTTTTATCTTCAACTGTCATAGGAAATGAATTTAAAGGTACTTCTATATCTATTCCTTTTCCCTCTTCAATTTTAATTTTTAAAATTCCACCATTTATACAAGATGTTATTCCCTGATTTTCTTTTACAACTTCTTTATATCCTTCTAATAACTCTGCTGTTATAGGAGTTAATGCTACAGTATCTACAGATAACACTTTTCCTAAAACTTCTTTTACTGTTAAAACTCTCTCGCCTAAATTAACAAGTAGTGAATCCTCTAATTGTTCAAAATACATAGGATTTTCTAAATCGCTTTCATTTATAATTTCACCACATTTTTTATTTATCTTTAAAACAGCTTTTGCATCTTCATCTATTTTAAATTCTTCTTTTTTAGTCTTGTCATTATTACCTTCTAATTCTTTAACACCTTCTAATACATCTTTAGTTAATGGTGTTAATGAATCTATTGTTTTTAAAAGTTTTGCACCAATAACTTCTCCAACCTTTAAACAATCACTTGGAATGTTTAAAAGTCCTGAGTCAACCATATCTGGGAATATATCTGGATCTTCTAAATTATCTGCTGAAATTATAGTTCCAGCTTCTGTTCTACAACAAACTACAGCAACTTCATTTTTCAAAGCTTCTGCATGCTCTTTAGTCATTGACATAATAAATTCCTCCTAATCTATTTTCAATCTTCTAGTTAATTTATGATTAACTGTTCTAAATACATGGTCTGTATGATGATACACAGCTAATCCTAATTTAGGTGCAGAATTCATAACAGTATTAGAACAATCACTACAATTGGCTATTATTATTCTTTCTGCTCCATCTTTTTTAAATTTCATTACAACAGCTGCTTGGCCTGGGCAATCTCCTGGTGTTTTGCATTTGTTAGCACCTTTTATTTTGACTATATTTTTGCAATCCATTACAGAAACCACATTAGCCTTCATTTTACTTGCAATATCTCTAAGTCTTTCTTCATTGGCACCACAAGCACATACTAATAAACCTACATTACCTTTATACTCTGGAAACGTCATAGTAACTATTGCTCCACCTGAAGTTTTTGTTACAATTGAATTATTAAGCTCCCCTGCTTTTCCTGTATATGGTCCACCTATAACGATTTCTCCATATTCTCCATCAATGCCCCCACATTCATCTATTAAAGAACTTATTTTCGTTCCTATTGGCACTTGTAAAAATACTTTTTCTTCTAAATCTTTTAGTTTTCCTGCAACTGTAATATCTTTATCTATAACAGGTTTTCTATCTTCCACTGCTCTTTTTATATTTACAAGAGTTTCAGCATTTAAAACCACAACATCAGCCTCCACTGGAAGTTGTGTAGGTTCTAGCCAAACACCTAATACTTCGTGTATTAACGCTCTTTCTTCTCCTGCTGGATATATATCCTTAAGCTCTTTAACTTCTATATTTTCTTCATTTGCTATTGCTTTTTTTATTTTTTCAATAGCCTTTTCATTCTTACCTTTAATTCCTATATAAGCTTTTGGTGCTTTTGTGACTTCCATAGCATATTTAATACCTTTAATAACATCCATGGGGTTTTCTTCTAAAACTTTTATATTATGTTTTAATAATGGTTCACACTCAACACAGTTAGCTATTATACAGCCATCTGGAATTTCAACATTTAATTTCACATGAGTGGGAAAACCAGCTCCACCTGAACCAACAATTCCAGCTTCAAAAATATATTCTTTAACTGTAGTACACTCTTTTATCGGTACATAGTCATTAGTTTGACTATCATCTTTCAATATTTTTATTTCATTTTCAGTGATTTCTTTTACTTCACCTGAAATACTAGCATGTATCTTAGCACCTAGTCCCTTATTAGATTCTCCTATGCACTGACCTCTTTTTACTTTTTCTCCAACCTTAACTATTGGCTCACAATTAGCACCTATATGCATTTTTAATGGTATTTTAACTATATTGTCCATTTTTTTACCTCACACATTTCAATATTTTTTATGTAAACCTCGTCAATATATGTAGTCATAGTTATATTTAGCAATTTATATGCCAACTTTTGTATTATTTGTAAAACAAATAACAAATACCATTGAAATAGCCACTGTGAATAAAATAATATTCACAGTGGCTATCTTGTTCTTATTTTAAATATGTCATTTTTTTGACACTTAAATTTATAATTTTATTGTTTTTTTATGAGAACCTATTGATTTATCTTCCTTTATTGAATGTGACTTATTTTTGACATATCTGTCATTTTTCTGACATTGTTAGTATAATTAATTAACTTGAATATTTTTTGTAAATAACATTAACTTTTTTAATTTATTTGATTTAATTTATAATATAAAGTACTTCTTTTTATTTTAAGCATTTCTGCTGCTTTTACTTTATTTCCATTACATATATTCATAACTTCTTTTATTAAATTACTTTCTAACTGTTTTACTCTTTTTTCCAAATCATACTTATCAATAATGGCATTATTTAATCCCATTATTTGTGATTTATTATATTCTAAAATATAATGTGGTATATTTTTTATACTAATTTTTTTATCAGTTGATAATACTACCATCCTCTGAACTACATTTTTTAACTCTCTTATATTTCCTTCCCATTTATAACTAGATAAAATTTCATATATTTCTTCATCAACAGAAACAATATCTATTTTTTCTTTTTGAGATATTTTTTTAATAAATAAATCTATAACGTTCTTTATATCCCCTCTTCTTTCTCTTAACGGTGGAAGTTCTATTTGAACTATTGCTAATCTATAAAACAAATCACATCTAAAAGATTTTTCTTTTATAGCCTTATTTAAATCTTTATTAGTTGCTGCTATTATCCTAGTGTTCGTATTAATAAATTTTTCGCTTCCTAATCTATTCACAACACCATCTTGTAAAACTCTTAATAATTTACTTTGCATACCTATAGGCATGTCCCCTATTTCATCTAAAAATAATGTACCATTATTAGCAAATTCAAACATACCCATTTTTCCCTTTTTAGTTGCTCCTGTAAAAGCACCTTCTACATATCCAAAAAGCTCACTTTCTAATAAATTTTCTGGTATCGCACTACAGTTCACTGCTACAAATTCGCCTTTTCTCCCACTGGCTTCATGTATTGATCGTGCAAAAACTTCTTTTCCAGTACCACTTTCTCCTGTAATTAATACTGAAGTTGATGTTGGCGCTACTTTCTGAGCTAAAGAAATTGCCTCTATTATTTTTTTACTTTTCCCTACTATATTTAAAAATGTATAATTATTAGAAAATTCTTTGCTATACGCTTTACTTAAAGCCTCTACTTGTGCATTAGCATTTTCTAATTTTTCAGACAAACATACAACCTCTGTAATATCTCTATCTGTAGAAACTACCGCTATCATATCATTTTTTTGATTAAATATAGGTATTACGCTTAATATAACTGATTTTCCAGTCATTGGCTCATGATGAATATTTTCTAATGGCTTTCCTTCCTTCAAAACTTTCGGTATTATTGGATTGTTAAAATGTTTTTTCACATTTTCTCCAACAATATCACAAGCTTTTAACTTATATAATTTCTCCGCACTTTTATTCCAATATATTACCTTTCCATCCACATCACAAATACATATAGCTTCATGTATATTATTAAGTATATTATTTTGCAAACTAAACATTTCATCAATTTTTATGTAAAAACTATCTCTTAAATTATTACTAGTGAGAACCCCTATAACCTTCCCCTTTTTTACAACTGGAACTCTACCAATATTCTTTTTAATCATCATATCTCTGACATCTCTTGCAAAATCATGTGGAGAAACTGTAAAAACATTTTTAATCCCATGGTTTATAATTGAATCTTCGAAAATATTAATTTCAGGATATTTTGAATTAATATTTTCAACTTTAGCTAAATCATTTCTTGTAAAAATCCCCTCTAATCTATCTAATTCATTTATAATTATTACTTCATCTAAATTATTTTTAATCATTGCTTCTGTTGCATATTTTACAGTATCATGGCTAAAAACTTTTACAAAATTTTTATTCATAATGTCTTCTGCTTTGTATATTAATTCTTCTAAATTCATAAAATCTTCCTTCTCATACCATTTTTATATTATTAATTTTTGTATATCTCATAAATTTTTATAATAGCTATTTTATTTGTTATATATAATTATATATATTGTAGATAATGTTATCTACAGTTTCCTGATATATTAAAATAAACTATAGGATTCCAAATTAAATTTTAAGATTATTGAATAAATTTAAATTAGAGCTTGCTTCTCTATAAAATTTCAATTTAATAAAAAACACTAAGAATATATAAATACAATTGCATTCTATACTCTTAGCGTACTATTTATTTACATTTTTTATTTATACCTTCAAATAAGTATTCTAGATAATCTGTATCTACATTCTTCTCTTTTAAAATTTCAATTCTACATTTTGCTCCCTCTAATGCTTCTCTACCATTGAGATAATCCCTAGCTTTAACACAATTACTTGCATACTCTATTAAATAATCAATTTTTAAAACCATATTAGCAAAATCATCGTCTCCATTATTAACTAACTTTAATAATAAGTCATATACTTTTGGTGAAGTAGTATCTCTTACACTATTTAACAAATCATTGTTTTTACTTGTTTTCTTAGGCATTTTAATCTCCTTATTTAAATTATTTTTTTCAATTACATATTTCTCATTTTCTATTATAACAAAAATAAGGCCATGTATACTTTTCGTTCTATACATAACCTTATTTTTGCTAATTAAATATTAATAACTTTGAGATATTTAATGGTGACCCATAGGGGAATCGAACCCCTGTTACCACCGTGAGAGGGTGGTGTCTTAACCGCTTGACCAATGAGCCTCAATACAAGTCTAATTATATTCCTAATGTTTAAAATATTCAATATTTTTCTTTTAAATTCCTTATTTCTTATTTCTATAGTTACTTATCCTCTATTTAAATTATAAATACTATGTCTTTCTATTTTATTACTATATCAAAGTATTTTAATAGCATAGCTGCATCAGGAACTGTAAATATTGCTTTTTTTAATTTATTTGCCTGTGGATTAATATCATATTCTTTAGCATATGAAAAATCTGCTTTTGATAAATTACAATCTAAAAAAACAGATTTAGTTAAAGTTGTATATGTAAAATCACACTCTTGTAAATTTACCTCTATAAAATCGCATTCTTTAATTATACTTCCCTTAAAAGAAGTCTTTTTTAATGAAAGTCTAGAAAAATTACAACTATTTATTAAACTTTCAAAAAATTTTACATCTAATATGAAATTGTCACATTTAGTAAAGTTTATACCCACTATTTTACATCCCTCAAATGTTACATTTCTAAATTTTGTATCATCCACATTTATTAATGCTAAATTACATTCCTTAAATATACAATCTTCAAAAGTTGAACATGAAAAGTCTCCTTGTAAAAAATCACAATTTAGAAACTCACATTGTTCAAAGTTTTTTTCAATAAGAAATTTACTTTTTTTAATATTACTAAATTTTTTTCTATAATAATCATTGTCTAAAAATTCCATATTACACCTCTTGTTAAATACTTTTTTATTGAATTTTATAACTTTTTATCTACTGGTTTTATATTTTTCACTAATATATTAAATAGTAGACTACCTATAACTTTACCAATTACCCCTACCTTTTTAGGCCTATAATATATTTTATTTATCCAACATTTTTCTTTCCAATAATTTTTATCAACTTCAAAAATATTATTAGCTAACGCTCTTTGAACTTGATAAGTTGTTATTTGTTTCATAGTAACACTGTATGACATCCCATCAGTATTTAAATGTTTTATAAATGGTAAAATTTCTTTTTTTTCAATTTCTTTATCTAAATTCGATATGGTTCGCCCTACTTCACTAACTATATCAACACCCCATTGAACTAAACCTTCCTCTAATGATCTAAAGGTATTTTTTAGTCCTGAGCCTGCTGTTGTAGCTACTAAAATTACTGGTTTACCTTCAAGTACAGGTCTATGAAACCACCTACAAGTCCTATCTAAAAATGTTTTTAAATTTCCACTCATATTGTTGATATAAACTGGTGTTCCTATAACAATCCCATCACACTCTTCTAATTTTTTCATTAAAAATTCCATATCATCATCTATATTACATTTATTTTTGTAAATACAATATTCACATCCATAACATGGTGAAACTTTGTAATCTTTTAAATTTATAACTTCAATATCATACCCATGATTAAATAATATTTTTTTAATATTTTGTAGAACAGTAAAAGTATTCTTTTTTCTATAGCTAGAATTTATAATTAATATTTTTTTCAATAAAATCACCACCAACTATCAGCTAATATATTACTAATTATACAATATAGATAAAGAAATCACTATCAGCACTTATAACATATAACGCTTAATAGTGATTTACCTATGTATTTATTAAATTACTTCTTTGTTAATTGAATTTTCATGGCGCTTGATTGTGGTGGAATTGACTTAGTCATAGCTGGGCTTAACTCAACGTATACAGTATCACCTTTATCAAAGACAATTTTATTTAGTTCTTTTTCACATGGTTTTAATATTTTTGTATCTTCGCTTACTATAACTACTACTGTTTCTTTATAGACTTCACAGCCCTTCAGATATCCTTCAACTAATAATCTTGTATAACTTCCTTCTTGTTTAACTTCCTGTACTTCACCTATTAAAATAGTTTTAGGAACTTTTCCGCTTACTGGAACTGTTATTAATAACATCATCATAGTAAATAATAAAACTTTTTTTATTTTCATTTTTTTACCCTCCTATAAATTCTTTTATTAATAACTTTTGTTTTTTATAAGAAATTATACTAATATAATTATTTTTCATATATAACTACATTTTTTCCACTATTTTTCCCTTTATATAACAATTCATCAGCTAGTAATATTGTATCCGTGACACTTTTTTTTCCATCATATTTAGCAGCCCCTATTGTAACTGTTATCTCAACATTTTCTTTCCAGCTATATTCTTCTATTTCTTTTCTTATTTTTTCTAATGGACTTATATCCATTAAATTTTTCTTTTCTACTATTATTAAAAACTCTTCTCCACCATATCTCACTAAAATATCTTTTTTGTTTAATATTTTTTTTATAACCTTCACCAATTCAATTAAAATGTAATCTCCAAATAAATGTCCATAAGAATCATTTATTTTTTTATAATCATCTATATCTAAAATAGCTATAATACATTGTTTTTTATTTTCATCATAAGTACTTACTATATTATTAAAATATTCTCTATTATAAGCTCCCGTTAAAGGATCTTTATTTATTTTTTCTTTTAAAATTAAATTTACCTTTTCCCTTTTTTTATTTCTACTATATAGTACAGATATTAATAATGTGAGTATTAGTATTATTGTAGTTAATATAAAAAATATTAACCCTACCTGTAAATTATATATAAATTTTTTATTATTATTTATTTCTCTATATTTATCCTTATGAATTTTTTCTATAATTTCAATTACAATACCATTTTCATTATCATTACTATTTTCATCTAAAAGTTCACCATTACGACGCCAATAAAGCTCTTGTTCTTTTTCCCCTTTAATTTCATATATTTTTATAAGTCTATTTACTATATCTTTTGACATTTTTAAAACAGATTTTTCTTTCAAGTTATTATAAGCCTTATAATAATAATTTAATGCTTTGTCATAATCACTTTTATTATAATATAAATTTCCATAAGCGTTGTTTATTTTTCCTACCTCAATTAAATCTATAGAATCATTCAGACTATTTTCTATAATCTTTAAATTTTTTTCTGCTTCATCAAATTTTTTTAATTCTATTTGGGAATATACTAAATTTAATAATAGTTGATTTCTAAAATCAACATCATATTCATTTTTTAATTCTAGGTATTTATCATAAGCTTTAGCGAAGTACTTTTCAGCTTCTTGAAAATTTTTATTATAATAATTATAAAAGGCTAAACTTGTATATATGTCATACCTATCTATTTTGTTTTCCTTTTCTAATTCTTGTCCTACATTATAATATTCTTTAGCATGTTCTGGCGCGTTTAATTGTTGTATTAGCGTAGCCATAAGATAATTTACAGCTACCCTATCCTCTTTATATTTTTCCCTTTTATCTTTTAATTGTATTTTATTTAATACTTCTAAAGATTCATAAGCATAATAACTAGACATTTTAAATTCTTCTTTTGCTGAAGTCATATTAGAGGCCATACCATATAAATCTACTAATTCTTCATAATATTTTTCTTGTATTAAATAATATTTTGCAATATCAACATATTTTAATGCATCATCATAATTTAATTCTAATCTATTTAAATAAACAAGACTAAAATAAATCTTTGCTTGAAGCTTATCATTTTTTTTTGTAGATTTTTCATCTAACATTTTTTCACAATAATCAATCATTTTAGCAACATCATAATTATTTGTTTTTCCAATTTGATCAATAAAATTTTCTACATTTTCCATAGCTATTACATTAATTTTTTTTAAAAATATTACTAAAAGAAAACTTATAAAGAAAACTTTTAACCTTCGAAATTTCATACTATCTCCTCATATAGTTTCTTATCCATTGTATATATTCATCTTCTTTTAATGGTTTTGAAAAATAATATCCTTGTATTAAATTAAATCCTAAATCTTTAAACAATTTGTATTGATACTCAGTCTCTACCCCTTCAATTACTGTATCTGTTTTTAAAAGCTTTGCCATAAATATTACAGACTCTAATACTTTTAATTGACGGTCACTATATATTATATCTATAAAGTCTTTGGGAATTTTTAATTCATTAAATGGAACTTGTGCTATTCTATTTAATGATGAATATTCTGTTCCAAAATCATCTATTGAAATTTTGAACCCTAATTTTTTTAATTGATTAATATTATCTAATACCAATTTGTTATGATTTAAATCTATATTTTCTAATATTTCTATTATTATATTTTCTTTTTTTACACCGGTCTCTATTATGATATCATTTACTATATTAACTATGTCTTCTTCTTGTAATGTTTTTACTGAAAAATTTACAGAACAGGTATTATATATATTCAATCCTTCTAATTTTTTTTCAAATTCACAGGCTTTTTTCAAAATACATAAATCTACTTTGTGTATTTTACCGCTTTCTTCAGCTAATTTTATAAATATATTAGGAAATATTAATCCTTTATGTTTATGATTCCATCTAGCTAAAGCTTCAAATCCTTTAACATTTTCTGTTATAGCACAGATTTTGGGTTGAAATACAACTGCAATTTCACCATTTTCTATAGCATTATCTAAATCTTTTTCTAAATCTTTAATATTGGAGTATTTTTCCTTTAACTCTTGCGAATACTCTACAGGATTATTTAGTTTATTTTCTTTTCCATAATACATAGCTAGTTCGCTATTATTTATTATAGTCTCAAAATCTTCATCTTCATTTATTGCATATCCTACATTTAATTCAAAAATTAACTCAATTTTTTCATCATTACAACAAACACTTTTATTCAAACATAATTCATCTAATACATTTTTTATATAATTACTGTCTGTTGTATCAATAGCATATAAAAATTTATCACTATTATATCTACAATACGCTTTTTTTACATTTTCATATGTATTTAATTTTTTTAATGAATTAGCAACCTGTATTAAAATCTCATTTCCTACTCCATGTCCGTAAACATCATTTATATCTTTTAATTTTTTTACATTTATAAAAAATATAGTGTAAGGCTTATTCCATGAAAAAATTATTTTTTCAAAAACATTAAAATTATATATATTAGTTAAATTGTCTTTTTTATAAATTAAATCTAACTTCTTAGAAAGCAGTTTGTTTTTTTTTCTTATATGAAAGTTTCTTGAAATGATAAAAAAAATTATAATAGTACTAACGTATATATTTAGATTTAGATATTTTGTATAAAATTTACTTAAAATAAGATATATTATTGAAAATAACGCAAACCTTACAGTTGAAAGTATTATTAAAAGCTTATTATTTTTATATGTATTCTTTTTATTTATATTATTTTCATGACAACAATATAAATATATTATAAAAAGTAATATTACATAAGATATATATTGAATTGTTTTTATGTGAAAAGTTTTTAAAGTTGCATTAGAATCTCCACATATATTATATAAATTTAGATATGTTAAACACCTAGTTAAAAACATAATGAAAAGTAAAGCAATTATTTTAATATACTTCTTTTGATTTCTCACATCTACTTACTCCCTCATTTTTAAAACTTCTTAATATTTTATATTTCGCCATTTTTATTAGATTACTTTATATGATTCACACAATTTTAAAATTCTGCCATAATCAAAAAACCTAAGCTGCCATTTCATAAGGCAGCTTTTTTTATATATTGTTTATTATATTTTAAAATTTATTACAGCTATGACATCTTCACATTCTGACAATATAATTTTAGGTTCTATATTATTAACCCCTAAAGAAACTATAATATGAAAAATAGCTGTTCCTATATCCATTCTTTTTCCTCTTATAAGTTTTTTAGATTTCACAATATCTCTATCCCTTTTAATCTTTATACCATTTTCTAATATTTCGAATCTCCAAGGTTGTCTATTTAATAATGATGGCGCTAGTCTTGCTGCATTTATTGCATCAAGAACTTGTCTTGATTTTATTTCACTTAATTTTTTATTTATTATTAAAGTTTCTAGAGAATTTCTTTCTCTTTTACTTGTATTTTCTTTTTTATTCTCATATCCAAATAAAATTATTGAATATATATTTTCACTTTTTTTTATACTACAATTTTCAACTACACTAGTTCTTTTAAAATTACCGCTAATCCAGCAAGTTCCTATACCTTTTGAAGTGCAATTTAAGATTATATATTCACCTAAATACCCTATATAATCTTCTATGAAATTTTTATGTTTATCTCCTATTAATGTAAAATACCCGTTACAATTTTTAATTTTCCCATATGCTCCAATTATATCATTACAAATATCTCTATTTCTATTTTTCTCAAAAACCACTTCTACCTTTATTCCACAACTTAAACTATTTATATAATTCTCCAAATATAAAATAAATTTTTCATCCTCATAATCTAATTTTAAATCCTCATAAATTCTTATAGATTTTCTATTATAAATAGCATTGTTAAATTTTTCATAGTCAATATCTAAATCTAACATATCCCTCACCTCCCCCTGTACTCTTTAATATTTCTATTAACTCTAATAATGTATATATTTAAAATTCTTACAAAACAAGAAAAAATATCATCTATTCACTAATCAGATAGATTCAATATTTAAAATATTCCTTTTATTATATATTATTTACTATTTTGAAATTTGTTCTTAATACACAGTCTCCTGAATTTTTTATTTTTGCAATATATTTTTATTTTCAATTAAATTTTAAATTTTCATATTATAAAAAGCCACTGATTATTATTTAGCCAGTGACTTTAAATTAATATATTAAAATATTTTTATAGGTTATAAGAACTATAACTGCACTTAAAATTCCAATTATCATTCCAACAAAAACATCTGTTGGATAATGTACATATAGATATATTCTTGAAAACCCTATCATAAAAGCTAATAAAAGTGATGCTAGCTTTAAATATGGAAATGTTATAAAAAGTACAGTTGCTATAGCAAAAGATGATGATGTATGTCCTGATGGAAAAGAGTATGATTTAGGTATTGTAACTAAAGGATTTTCTCTTGGATATCTAATTATAGGTCTTACTCTCTCAACTATATTTTTTATTATACCTTCAGTTAATAAAACGCTTAATGCTAAAGACATTAAACATAACACACCTAAATTTCTATATTTGGGTTTAACTATTAATAGGGCTGATATTATAATCCAAATTAACCCTCCATCGCCCAGATGAGTAATAAAAGGCATAACTTTATCCAAAATAGGATTTTTTAGTTTATAATAAATAAAATCTATTATATTTTTATCTATGGAGTGTATTTTTTCTCTCATTTTTATCTCCTAACGTTTTTCAAATTTTTACTAATTAAGCCTATTGTTTTAATATGAATTATATCAAAATTTTTTTTATATTTCTATAAATCATATATTTTTATAAGCCATTTTATATAAAAATTTTCGATGCTATTAAGGCATTAATATAATTTTGTCCTGAAGTTGTATATGCTATACTCATCGGAGTTAATGTTACACCGTTAGCCTTAATATATTTTAAATCTCCAGTTTTTGTTTTACATATGGAAGATACATAAAATCCTATTGTGTCATGAATAACATAATATTCCTCATTATATTTTCCTAAATAAATCATCACATGTCCTTTCATATATAGTATACTCCCTGGGTGTAGCCAATCTAAAAATTTTTTCTTCTGATTCATTTGTAAATCATTCATTTTCTTTACAATGCCTAAGTTTTCCTCTGATTGCTTTGAAGTATTTCTTGGCATATATATTCCCATAGTTTTTAACACATCTAATACTAAACTTGAGCAATCCCTTGAAAAAAAATCTCCTCCCCAACCATATCTTTCACCTAAAAACTTGAAACTTTGTTTTATTATATTTTCTTCAGTATAATATAAAAATCCGATATTTACATCAGCACATCTAGGTATTAATGTTTTTACAAGTTCTAAATTTCCATCTTTTTCATTTCTTACAGGCAAATAAATTACATAGCTCGCTAAAACATCCATATCATCTACTTCATTTGGTATAGAATTCTTTTCTACAAGCCTTAATTTGACACCCATATCTATAGGAATTAACGCTGTTCTTTTATCTATTGGATTATAATTTGTATAAATTCTTCTACCTGTTACAATTAAAAAATCCTTAGATTTTGCGTATTCTTCTATATCCTTTTTGCTCCCAATTGCTAAATATTTTTTTCTAACCCACCCTTTGCAATTATAACTTTGAATAAAATACCACTCTTTATCATAACTTTCATGAAATACTAATACAGGTTCACATATATTTATTGCTGACTCCATTAACCTATCTATGATGTACTCTTCTTCATTATCAAATAATTTATCATCTGTAGGATAAGATTTTACAACAGTTCTATAAGTTATCATTCCATATTTAACTACTGAATTGTACAATATTTTATCAATATCCAAATTTGTTTCTAATTTTTTTATATCCTCTTCCTTTAATTTTAAACCATTTCTATACATTTCTTTTTTTATAGGAACACTTATAGATAAAATTATATCTTTCACTTCATTTTTAGTGTATTGAATCTTAAGGTCAAATACATCCTTTATATGATTGTCTGACATACTTTTATTGTTAAAACTTTCAATTTTGTCATAACACCCTATTATTCTAGATGATGTCTCACTATGCCTTATCCAAAAGTCAGGATTTAGCATTTCATAAGTTATTTCTGGAATAGTTGAATTAAAATATTTTTCCATGCAACCTTCCCCCCTTCTTTCTATTTTCTTACTTTACTATACACTTACAATATATTATATTTTTATACATTACTGGTTATACTTATAAAACAAATACTTATTAAATCTCTTTACTTAGTAACCTATTAGGATATATAATAATATATAAATAGTAATATACTATTTATATATTTCTAACATATTTTTTCTTTATTAATATTGACATAATATTTTTTAATGTTATAATATTAAAAAGTTTAATACTATGACGAGGACAGTAGACTATCGATACATTTTCAGAGAAAGAATACATTAGCTGAAAGTATTCTTAAATGGAATTTAGTTGAAAACCACCTCTGAGTGACTCTAATAAAGTCCGGTAGACTCCGTTACAAGTCTAGTAATAAAGTGGTCTATTTTTATAGGCAAATTGGGTGGAACCACGGGTTTATACTCGTCCCTTTCTTTTTTAAGAAAGGGACGAGTTTTTTTATTTAAAATCAATAAATTATAAATAAATTTATTTCTACATAATAATAAAATCGAAAATTATTTTATTACTTAACAAAATAAGTCATTATTTTGTATCATTAATTGAATTAGGAGGAATTTAGTATGATAAAAATTAGTTTAAAAGATGGATCTATAAAAGAATTTGAAAATGAATTATCTGTTTTAGATATAGCTAAAAATATTTCAGAAGGATTAGCAAGGGTTGCTTGTGCAGCAACTATTAACGGCGAAGTAGTTGATTTACGTCATATAGTTGATAAAGATTGTGAACTTAATATATTAACTTTCGATTCTCAAGAAGGTAAAGATGCATTTAGACACACTGCTTCTCACATATTAGCTCAAGCTGTAAAGAAATTAAATCCTTCTGCAAAACTTGCAATAGGGCCTTCTATAGATAATGGTTTTTATTATGATTTTGATGTTGAAAAACCATTTACCTTTGAAGATTTAGAAAAAATTGAAGCTGAAATGAAAAAAATCGTTAAAGAAAACTTACAAATTGAAAGATTTGAACTTCCAAGAGATGAAGCTATAAAATTAATGGAGGAATCTGGAGAAATTTATAAAGTAGAATTAATTAAAGACCTTCCTGAAAACGAGGTTATATCATTCTACAAACAAGGTGATTTTGTTGACTTATGTGCAGGACCACACCTTCTATCAACAAAACCAGTTAAAGCATTTAAACTTACTAAAATTGCAGGAGCTTACTGGAGAGGCGATGAAAAAAATAAAATGCTTTCTCGTATATACGGAACTGCATTTACTAAAAAATCAGACTTAGACGCTCACATTGAGGCACTTGAAGAGGCTAAAAAAAGAGATCACAATAAACTTGGTAGAGAATTAGAATTATTTACAACTTCCGAACCGGTTGGCCAAGGTCTTCCTATTTTATTACCAAAAGGATCTAGAGTTGTACAATTACTTCAAAGATTTGTTGAAGATGAAGAACAAAAAAGAGGTTATTTATTAACAAAAACTCCTTTAATGGCTAAAAGTGATTTATATAAAATTTCTGGACATTGGGATCATTACAAAGATGGTATGTTTGTTTTAGGCGATGAAGAAAAAGATGATGAAGTATTTGCTCTTCGTCCTATGACTTGCCCATTCCAATTCATGGCTTATAAAGCTAAAAAGAGAAGTTATAGAGACTTACCTTTAAGATACAACGAAACTTCTACTTTATTTAGAAATGAGTCATCTGGAGAAATGCATGGTCTTATCCGTGTAAGACAATTCACAATTTCTGAAGGACATTTAGCTGTAAGGCCTGACCAATTAGAAGATGAGTTCAGAGAAGTTGTCGATTTAATTAACTATATGTTAGATACTTTAGGAATTAGAGAAGATATAACTTATAGATTCTCTAAATGGGATCCAAACAACAAGGCTAAATATATAGATAAGCCAAAAGAATGGGAAGAAACTCAGGATAAGATGAGACAAATCCTTGATAATCTTCAATTAGATTATACTGAAGCTGAGGGTGAAGCAGCATTCTATGGTCCTAAGCTAGACCTTCAAATAAAAAATGTTCACGGAAAAGAAGATACTATAATAACTGTCCAAATTGATTTCTCATTAGCTGAAAGATTTGGAATGACTTATATAGATAAAGATGGTAAAGAAAAACATCCTTATATTATTCATAGAACTTCTATTGGATGTTACGAAAGAACATTAGCTATGCTTATAGAAAAATATGCTGGAGCATTCCCAACTTGGCTTGCACCAATTCAAGTTAAAGTTCTTCCAATCTCAGAAAAATATCATGATTATGCTGAAGAAGTTACTAAAGAACTTGAAAGAAATGGCTTAAGAGTTGAAACTGATTATAGAGCTGAAAAAATAGGATATAAAATTAGAGAAGCTCGTAATGAAAGAGTTCCATATATTCTAGTTGTAGGTGAAAAAGAAGCTGAAAATAAAGAAGTAGCCATCAGAAGTAGAAAAAATGGTGACGAAGGTGCTATAGCATTAAAGTCATTTATTGAAAGAATTACTGTAGAAGTAGAAAATAAAGAAAAGTAATTATTAAAGCAACACTTAGCAGTGTTGCTTTTTTCTGCATTAAATTACAATACAATGTTATAATTCAATTGAAATAGTTAATAAAATTTAAATTTAATTAACTATTTCTAAACTTTTTTAAATTTAGTTTAAATTTTTGTTTCATTTTAAAGTATACAGTAGATAAATCATCTTTTTAAGAGGTTCTTTTAAATATTCTATTGTAATAGCACTTTGCAGAATTGCCTGTTTATTGTAGTAAATTTAAAATAGTGATAAAATTTATCATATACAAATCTAGAAAAAATAAATATATTTTGGGAGGCACTTATGAATAATATTGAAATACAAAACATAAATAAATTTTTACAAGATAATAAAGAAAATATAATCAATGATATAAGAGACCTAGTTGCTATACCTAGTGTTTCTGAAAACTTACCCAAAGTTAAAGAATGTTTAAAAACAGTTATATGTAAAGCTGAAAAAATGGGTTTTAAAGCATATACAGTTTTAGATGACTCAATCGGTATTGTTGAAATGGGTGACGGAACTGAAACTATAGGAATATTAACTCATATAGATGTAGTTCCTGCTGATGATTTAGACAAATGGAATAGTAATCCATTTGAAATGGTTGAAAAAGACGGAGTTTTATTTGGTCGTGGAGTTTTAGATGATAAAGGTTGTATAGTTTCTTCATTATATGCTATGGATGCTATAAGAAAACTTAACTTACCTATCAACAAGAAAGTTCAACTTATAATAGGTACTCAAGAAGAAGTTGAGTGGGTTGATATGAATGAATATATAGAAAAGTATCCTTTACCAGATTACGGATTTACTCCTGATGGACAATTTCCTATTTGTAATAAAGAAAAAGGATATGCTGATGTAGCATTTAAATTTACTTCTTGCACTTGTTGCACTGGAGATTTTGAAATTACAAAACTTCAAAGTGGTAATGCTACTAACTCTGTTCCAGGGGTTGCTACTGCAATATTAAAAGGTGATCTAAATAAATTTAAAGATTCATTAAATAAATATTTAGCTTTAAATAAAGATGCTAAAATAACATTTTCTGAAGATGGATCGGTTATAAAAGTTGTTGCTGAAGGTGTTTCAGGTCACTCTGCATTCCCACATTTAAGCATAAATCCTATAGTTATGTTAGGTAAATTCCTTAATACATTAAGCATTGTTTCTAATTCTCGAGGAAATGCAATTAAATTTATAGCTGAAAATTGTTATGATTATTTTGGAAAAGGCTTAGGAGTTTATAGCGAAAGTGAATATTTAGACGGCGAATATATGCATAGAAATGTAATATCTCCAACAGTAGTTAACGAAGATGATTCTCATTGCACAGTTATTTTAAATATGAGACCTGTATATGGTACAACACTGGAAGGATTAAAAGAAGTATTTACTAAAATATCAAATGAGACTAAATCTACATTTGAAGTATTAGATTTCTTAGCTCCTATATTTGTTAGCAAAGAAAAGCCATTTCTTCAAATAATGGAAAATACTTATAATGAATTAAGTGGTTTAAAAAATGATTTTACACTTGGACATGGAACTTCTTATGCAAAAGCTATGCCTAACACTGTTGCATGGGGACCAGTTTTCTATGATGAAGATGAATGTTGTCATGTAGCTAATGAATTTATATCACTTGAAAAATTATTTAAAGCCACTGAAATATATTCTGTAGCATTAGGTAGAATGCTTGAAGAAACTAAACCATTAATATAAGGAAACAAACATAAATATTAACTTATTTATGAATCTTTTGATTTTTTAAAATTGATAATATACAATTCATTGTAACTCAATAAATCTTTTAGATTCATATATAATCTTTATAAATAAAAAAGGGCATTAAGCCCTTTTTATTATTTACAAATCATTATATCTAAAATTACGTTATCACAATTTGTCATTCCACTATTAGCTAATGTAGCTAAGTTTCTTATTGATTGATCTGCCTCTTTACTTACTATTCCATCTTTATCAGAAATCTCGATACCATGTGTAGCAAGTATAGCTGATTTTACTGAAGAACCAACTGCTGTTGATAATTTTAATGCACAACCTGGTTTTGCTCCATCACAAATCATTCCAGATACATCACCTATCATATTTTTAATTGTATAACATACGTTTTCTAATTTTCCACCCATCATATATGTCATAGCTGCACTAGCTCCAATTGAAGCTGCTACACCACATCCACAAAGTGCTGAAAGTCTTCCTAGATGGCTTTTTATGTAATAAGTTATTAAGTGACTTATAGCTAATCCTCTTGCTAAAGTTTCATCACTAGCATTTACTTTTTTACTAACAGCTACTACTGGTAATATTGCTGTTAATCCTTGATTTCCACTTCCTGCACTACTCATAACTGGTAATGGACATCCAGACATTCTAGCATCTGATCCTGCTGCTGTGAATGCCATTGTAAATGACATTATATCATCACTTAATATTCCTTCTTCAATTTGACCCATTAAAGTCTTTCCTATTTTAAGACCATATTCATGCTTTAGTCCTTCTTCTGCAACTTTACTATTCATAGCTGCTCCATCTAGTAAGAATTTTATATCTTCAAATGGAACTGTTGTAGCATACTCATAAATTTTAGCTACTGAAAAAGTTAATTTTTTCTTGTCTTCTTTTCCATCTTCTTTTGGAGCTTCTAGTGTTTCTTCATTTGAATAAACTATTTCTCCATTAACTTGTATTAAAGTTATATTTGTATGTTTATATTTTATAACAACCTTAGCTGTTTCTTCTCCACTTGTACAAATTGCTTCAATGTATAGTTTTTCTGTTCTATCTGCTTTTTTTACAGAAACTTTATTATCTTGAACCATTTGTTTTGCTTTTGCTACATCTTCTTGTGTACAATCTCTTAAAACTTCTAATTTTAAATCTGCATTACCAGCAACTGCCCCTAAAGCTGCTGCAATATCTATTCCATTTGCCCCCGTTCCTGGAATTCCAACTGACATTGCGTTTTTAATTATATTTGTACTTAAATATAATTCTATTTTCTCTACATCATTTTTTAAACAGCTTGCTGCTTTTGCTGTTGCAATAGCTATTGCTATTGGTTCTGTACATCCTAAAGCCGGTACAACTTCAATTTTTAATAATTCTGTTATTTCGTTATAATTCATATTCTTTCCCCCTACATTATGTAGATTTTATTTTTTGAAAATTCATTACATTTATAAATTTTTGATTTATTCTAATATAATAAATATAATAAATTTTCCATTAAAGATTTTGTTCGCTAATTTGATATTCTTTACAAACTTATTTAATCAAAAAAACAAAATAAATACAAGTGAAATTCAGGTATTTTATACAAGATATATTAGCATTAGAATTCATTTTTCGTCATTTTTCTCACTCAATCTTAGGTATATTTACTTTTTTCTAACTTTTTCAACTTGATTATATTTTAGTAATTAACACAAAATTATAATTTAAAATATTATATGCAATATTTCACTTATATTTTTTTAGCTGTACTAAACTATTTTTAATATTCTTTTATCTGTTAATATTACATTAGGTTTTACATCATGAACCTCATTTGGAATTTTGTTTAAAATCTGGAAATCATACGCAAGAGCTATTTTAAATTTGTTGTCACTTAAATCATTTAAAAATTTATCATAAAATCCTCCACCATATCCAATTCTCCCCCCATTTAAATCAAAAACTGCTCCAGGCATTACAACTAATTCTATATCATTCTTATCTATTTCTTCAGCAGTATCATCACATTCTAATATTCCTTTATATCCTATTTGCAACTGTGAAAATGAATTTATTTTGAAAGCTCCCATATCACCATTTGCATTTTTCACTTTGGGAATAAAAACTTTTTTATTATTATCAAAACAATATTTTATAATTTTATGGGTATCAACTTCACTTTTGTAACTTACAAATATAAATATATTTTTGCATTCTTTAAATTTTTTATGTGTTATAAATTTTTCAAATATTTGATTGTCATAAATCTTTTTAGTTTCTTCACTTATGCCATCTCTTAATTTCAAAATTTCTTTTCTTAATTCCTTTTTATTTAACATTTTAAATCCCCCTAAAAAATAAACTTATTATAATTTTTTACATTAAAATTGCAATCTTAACTTTTTTCAAAATAAAAATAACGCAATAATTATTGACGTTATTTTTATTTTGAAATTTTCTATTCACAAGTTATAGCCTTTCTACCTGTATTTGTCCAAATTTTCAAAAACTTACCCTTTTCTATTTTATCATTTACTTTTCCTGTAAGCGGATCATTATAATATAAATACTCAGAATCGTATCCTGTTAATAACACTGCATGTTGATTAAAATACGCTGTTACAGTTTCCCCATTATTTTTCCACGATGTATTAATCTGAGGACTTGTAAAATCACTTGTAACCCACACTACAACCGGTCTGTTTTCTGATAAGGATTTTTCAATATAGGAATAATCTAAATTTGTTAAGTTAATACCTTTAACATACTGATTTACTAAATCCAATAAAGGTATTGGATTTACAGAATATCCTGAAGAAACGCCTGTTATATCCCCTACAAAACCTATATCTGGATTTCCCCATTTGACTATATTCCCATTTTCATCATACTCTATTTTAGTATTATCTTTTTTCACCTTTTCTGCTAATGTCATTTTATCAACCTTTATGCCAGAATGATTTAACATCATAGCTACTGATGTTACCTCACAACCATTTTTTAATTCTGGAAGTTGTTTTATAATTCCTACATTCATAACATTACTTTTTAAATTAGAACTTTTTTCTTTCTTATTAGGACGTGTCTGAAAACAAAATATCTAAAACTTATTTAGATAAAACAAAAATAGCAGCAATATAAACAAATGCGAG